>CAZBDL010000140.1:0-8115 GCA_964490525.1 uncultured Victivallales bacterium
TCATTCCGAAGATCCCCTTCGACGTTGGGGGCGACGGCGACATCCTCAAAAAGTTGCTCGGGTTCATCGTCGATGCGCTGAACAAGCTGACCGGCGGCTTTGTCGCGGTCGGCATCCCGACCCGTCCCTCGGCGGCGATTATGTTGCCGCTGAAGGAGGACGATGCCGACAGCCTGCCGCTGAACATCCAGGATCCGAAAGGGGTCGGCGGTGCGGCCTACATGGCCCTGATGGTGCTGCTCGACATGAACACCGACTTCGAAGCCAAGGACTTCCAGTACAAGGAGAAAATCTTCCGGTCCGGGGACGAGAAGATGTTCAAGATCCCGCCGTACATCTGGCTGGTGCACCGGAGCAGCGACCTGGGCTTCGTCTCGCGCTACCTCCTGGGCGGCGACGAGAAGGATTACGCCAAGATCCCGATCCTCGCCTACGCCATCGGCCAGGCGCAGGGCGGGAACGTCACGATGTGCGCCGACTACGACCATCCCTACCGGCCGCGCCGCTTCGGGGTCGGGGCCGATGCCTTCCTGGTGCCGATCGGCAGCGCCGACATTCCCGATTCGACCACCCAGGGCGGCATCACCATCAAGTTCTTCATCAAGGATTACATCGAGAAGCTGTTCGTCCACTGAGGGCCGTGTCGATATGTCGCCCGGCTCACCGGATCAGGATGCCGCGCCCTCCGCCGCCTTTTCCCGGGCCTCCCGTCGGCGTTCCTCGGCCACCAGGCCGCGGAGGCGCTCCAGCAGTTCGCCGGTATGGTCCAGGTTCATGGCGCTGACCGGGATGATTTCCCATCCCGGGAGCTCATCGCGCAGGCGCGCGAGGTTCGCCCCGGCCTCGGGGAGGTCGAGCTTGTTGGCGGCGACGATGCCGCGCCGTTCTGCCAGCTCCGGCTGGTACAGGGCCAGTTCGCGCCGCAGGGACGCGAAGTCCTCCCAGGGCGTGCGTCCGTCCACTCCCGCCGTGTCCAACACATACAGCAGCAGTCGCGTGCGCTCGATGTGGCGCAGGAAGTCATGCCCCAGCCCGATGTTCTCGTGCGCGCCTTCGATCAGTCCGGGAATGTCGGCGATGCTCAGGCGCGTGTAGTCCGGGAAAGCCGCGATCCCCACCACCGGGTTCAGCGTCGTGAAGGGATAGGCGGCGACCTTCGGATGGGCGTCTGTCAGGCCCCGCAGCAGCGTCGACTTGCCCGCGTTCGGATAGCCGACCAAGCCGACGTCGGCGATCGTCTTCAGCTCCAGGAACAGCTCCCGTTCCTCGCCGGGATGCCCTGGCTCGCGGTCGCGGGGTGCCCGGTTCCGGCTGGTCGAGAAGCGGGCGTTGCCCCGCCCGCCGTCGCCACCGCGGGCCACCACCAGTTCCGCCCCGGGCGTGTCGAGGTCGCCGAGGATGGAGTCGGTGCCGAGGTCGCGGACAATCGTCCCGACCGGGATCCGGATGCGCAGGTCCTTGCCGCGCTGGCCGTGCTGGTCGCTGCCCCGCCCATGGTCGCCGCGTGCCGCCGCGAAATGTCGGTTGAAGACGAGGTCGACCAGGTGCTGTTCGCCCAGGTCAGCCACCAGGATGACATCGCCGCCAGGCCCCCCGTCACCCCCGTTGGGGCCGCCCTTGGGGACGTACTTCTCGCGGCGGAAACTGCAGCAGCCGTTGCCGCCGTCCCCGCCCTTCACGCGGATGGTGGCATGGTCCACGAACATGGCCGGTCTCCGATGCGCTGGGTCGTTCGTCCGTGCGGGGCAAAGACGCGACGGGCCCAGTTGCCTGGGCCCGTCAAAGAGACGATGGGGGAGTGCCTACTGGGCAACGACGCTGACCATGCGGCCTTCCTTCTCGAACTGGACGACGCCGTCCTGCGTGGCGAAGAGCGTGAAGTCGCGCCCGCATCCGACGTTCTTGCCGGGGTGGACCTTGGTGCCGCGCTGGCGGATGATGATGCCGCCGGCGCGGATGGTCTGCCCGCCGTACACCTTCACGCCCAGCATCTTGGGATTGCTGTCGCGGTTGTTCTTGCTCGACGACTGGCCTTTCTTATGTGCCATGAGCGGATTCCTTCTGTATGGTTGTGACAAACCAATACAATATCATGTCCCGCCTGGAAGGCAAGCGGGGTGACGGTATCCGGGAATCGAGGCCTGGCCCCGTCTTGTCATTTCCGCCACGGCCCTTATGGTAGGCCGGGGCTGGATTGCCCATGGACAAGAGATGGAGCGGTATGATGCTGTCACGCATCCCGGAGCGACATTTTGAGGTTGCGGGCACGGTGTTTGGGGTTCTTGCGTCGGTGACCATCGCGACGCAGGTCCATGCGGAGTATGCTACCCGCGCCCCATCCACCGTGTCCCCCATCTATGCGACTGGCTTCCTGGTCATCTTCGGATTCTGGACGCTGTATGGCATCCGGTTCAACAGGATTGCCCTATGGCTGACTAACGGCATCGCAGCGTTGATCCAAGCCCTGCTGCTGCTGGTCATTGCCATGAAATGAAGAAATGAGGCCACAGGCCAGGCGATTTCGCCTCAAATCATGTTCTCTGGCTTATCTTGGTGTCATTGCTGGCTGAGGCCATACGCGGTAGTCGCCGTCGCGGCTGGCAAACCGGCTAAAGGCGTGATAGAATGTCGCTCAGGCGTTATCGTTCCGTCACGCATCTTCACCCCACAGGAGATCCGCCATGAGAATGTTGCCGGTCGCGCTCGTTACCGCTCACGTCACCCTTTGTTCCCTATTGGCGACGGAGGCGATCCCGCGAGACAGCGTCATGGGGCGGGCGCCCGCGGGGGTGCAACGGGTGCTGCTCAATCCGATGGAGTCCGGGGGGGATGTGATCCGTCCAGGTAGTTGGCGGATGAAGGGGGCAAGGGCGACGTCGCTGACCGGGGTTGAGGTAAAGGTTGGCCTGGGGGCGGCGCGCTTCCAGGGGGAAGCCGAGATCGCCGGGGGCAAGGGCGACTTTGCGGTGGCGGATCGCTTCCCCGGGGAAGTGGATGGCTTGGGCGTCTGGATCCATCTGGCGGCGGATGCGAATGTTGCGACGCTGGGTTTCCAGATCTACGACGGGGAGGGGGAGGCGCTGATGCATCGCGTCCCGGCGGACTGGACCGGGTGGCGTTGGGTGGAGGTTGATCTGACGAGCGCCGCGCTGGTCCAGGCCTACGACCAGAAGGACAAGAACGGCAAGCTGGACCAGCCGGTGCGGGGGGTGAACGTGTTTTGGTTTTCGCGCGAGCCCGGGCCGACGGCGCTGGGCGTCGATGGCCTGGCGGCGCTGGTCCGGCCGGCCGAGGGCCATGTGGCGTTGACGGCATTGCTGCTGGGGGCCGAGGTGGTTGCCGCCGGGCAGTCGCCGGGCAGCCTGGCCTTGCTGACGAACTTCACCGACCAGCCGCAGGCCTGCCGCCTGGATTACCGCCTGCAGCGCAATCCCGCCGCCCGGGAGCCGCGCCTTCATGATCCGCGCTGGGGGGCGGACCGCGCCGAGGGGCGGCCAAGCTGGCTGGAGGTCAACGGCGAGCGGGTGGACGAGGGCTCGCTGACCGACGGCAACCCCTATACGGGCGTCGACCGGATGCTGGACTTCACCGAGGCCTTCCACACGATCGACCTGGGCAAGGGGCGCACCGTGACCCATCTCGGCTATGACGCCGGCGACGCGAACTGGATCTGGAAGGTGGACATCCACGCCTCGGCGGACGGTGCGCGCTTTGCGCCGGTGGTGGGGCTGCAGGGCATCGACGTGCACAAGCGCTGGGCGCACCAGTCGATTCCGGTGCCGGAGCCCTTCACGGCACGTTTCCTGCGCCTACGCTACCACAAGGACGGCGAGGGGATGCGCTTCCTGCGCACGCCGGTGAGCTTTTCGGTGTACGATGGTCCGGCCGAGGCCGACTTCGCCCTGCCCGAGGTCGGGGCGAAGGTTGTCGCCACGTCTGCATCGGTCGCCCTGCCTCCGCGATCGTTTGCCCTGGTGCCGTTGGGCACGGACAGCGTCAAGCTCGATGCGGGGGCGTTCCTGGCGATGGCCAAGCTTTCCGCCGACGGCCACCGCGAACTGCTGGCGAAGAGCCACTACGTCATGCCCCCGGAGATCGCGACGCTGCCGGCCGATTCCCAGTTCGGCATCAACGCCTCCTCCTTCGAGTACCCGGACATCAACCGCCGCCTGGGCGTGAAGTGGGTGCGCTTCGAGAACATGAAGTGGCAGATGTTCTGCTCGGCGCCGGAGGTCTTCGGCTTCGACGGCTCGATCGGGCCGTGGCATGTCCGTCACGACGACTATGTCGCGATGTACCGCGAACGTGGCATGGAGATCCTGCCCTATACCTTCCAGACGCCGCGCTGGGCGACCTCCGCGCCCGAAGGCACCGAGAAGAACCATGCGGGCTGGCCGCCGCGGAACTACCAGGACTATGGCGAGGCGATGTTCCAGTTGGTGGCCCGCTACGGTTCGCGCTCGGTGCCCGGCGACGCCCTGAAGACCCCCGACCGCCAGAGCGGCCTCGGCCAAATCGGCATCTTCGAGCTGTGGAACGAGCCCAACCTCGAAGGGGCGGGCTGGGCCCCATGGGTCGGCACCATGGACCAGTACTACGAGATCTTCCGGGTCGGGGCCGAGGGTGCCAAGCGCGCCGATCCCGCCGCCCGGGTCTCCCATGCTGGCTACGCGGGCATCGGCCTTGACCTGGTTGACCGCCTGCGCTCCTACACCTATGCCGACGGCAAGCGCCCGCTCGACTTCACCGACATCATCAACGTCCATTACTACAGTGGTCGCCAGCATCCCGAGGTTGCCGTCCGCGATCCCAACGCCAACCGCGGCGGAGTGTCGGCGAAGAAGGACCTGCCGACCTTTCCGGAGAACATCCACGCCTTGGTCGATTGGCGCAATCAGCATGCCGCCGGCAAGGAGATCTGGTTGACCGAGACCGGCTATGATGTCGGCGGACCCATTGGCCTGGGCGAGCGCGACCAGGCCGCCAAGCTGCCCCGGGTGACCCTGCTCAGCCTGGCCGCCGGGGTCGAGAAGGTCTTCATCTATCGCGAGAAGGGCAGCACCCCGGCGATGCATGCCGGCGCCGGCCTGTGCCGCAACGACGACTCCCTGCGTCCCGCCTGGTTCACCTATGCGACCCTCATCCGGGAGTTCATCGGGGTCAATCCGGGCCCCGCCGTGCGCATTTCGCACGACGACCCGAATGTCTGGATCTACCTGTGGGAGCGTCGCGGCGAGCCGTTGCTGACGGCCTGGACGATTGCCGGCGAGGGGAGGCTCGGGATAGATCTCGGGCCTTGCCGGGTGACCGATGCCTTCGGGTGCGCCGCCGATGTCCCGGCGGGCCGCCCCGTCGCCCTAAGCGACTTTCCGGCCTACATTGCCGGGTTCGCCATGACGCCCGCGTTGCAGGCGAAGGTCGACGATGCCAAGGCCCGCGAGCGGGAGCGTCAGGCGGCGCGCCAGCGCGACATCAAGCGCCGCGCCCACCTTTTCGACTTCGGGTCGCGGGAATATGTCGGCACCTTGCAGCTGGGGGGGCTGCGGCCCTTCACCGCGGTCATGAGCGGGGACGTCTTCTCTCCGGACAAGGGCTTCGGCTTCGTGCCGGCGGCGATGCTCGACAACACCGCCAAGTGGATCCCCGAGAACCTTGAGAAGGACTCGGTGCGCCTGAGCAAGGGGCAGGCGTTCCAGTTTGCGGTCGAGCCGGGACGCTATCGGCTGTCGCTGAGGGTCTCGCCCCTGGGCGACCGCACCAGCCTGACCATCGATGCGGGCGGCGATCCCATCCCTGTGCCGGTCGTGCCGACGAAGCCCCGCGAGGCCGTACTCATCGAAATGGACCTGGACATCGCCGGGCGGCTCGTCAAGGTCGTGGCCGAGGAGTATGCCGAGCTGCGCTGGTTGTCCCTGGTCGAACGGGACTAGACTGCGGGGACACGGGCTCGGGAGTTTGGCAGAAGTCAGCATCAAGGCCGTCGTTCCGTATGGCGCTTTCGCCGAAAGCGCCTCGGGGTGGCGGCAGGATGGGTGCCGGGCACCGTCGCGGGCTGTGCCGGTTTCGGCGAAACCGGCATGCCTGGGTGCCGACCTCCTGCGCCAAGCTCCATGGGGCTTGAAAACTTCCTTCCGTGGTGGTATAATCTCCCAATGTGTGTCAATCCCAACGAGGAGGCCGTTCCATGACCGCCGCACAGCTTGACCGCCGTCTGATGGCCTATTCCTTGACCGCCGGCGCCGCCGTCGCTGGCTCCACCGCCGGGGCGGGCATCATCTACACCGAGCTTGATCCGGCGGTGGTGATTGATGGCGCCCCGCTGACCGAGTTGGTCCTCGACCTGAACAACGACGGCATCGACGACTTCCGCCTGGAGCGGGACGCGTTCTCCAACTACACCTCTTCCCGTGTCCCGCCGGCCGGCAACCGCTCGACCTTCATTAATGTGGTCAACTTCAACACCAACGGCAGCGAGGCGAGCTTCTCCTCTCCCTACTTGGCGAACCAGATCCTGGCGAGCACGTCCTCCGGTGCCTTCGGTGCCGCCTTGGTGGAGAACAACCCGATCTCCAGCCAGAATTCGGGGTGGACTTCTGGTTGGCCGCATCTGGCTCGTGCCCGCCAGGGGCGCATCCGCAACAGCTGGATGACGGGTACAACCACCAGCAGCCCTGGCTACATGACGTCCAGTTCCTACGCCACCGGGCCCTATCGCTACGGGCCGTGGCATGGCCAGGGCGAGCGCCACCTCGGGGTGGCCTTCTACATCGAGGGCGAGCTGCACTACGGCTGGGTGCGGTGCATCGTGGCGGACGACCTGTCCTCGCTGACGATCCTCGGCCATGCCTACCAGGACGAGCCCGGGTCAGGCATCCTGGCGGGCGATGTTGGCGAGACGGCGACGCCGGGCCGGGCGATGGGGGCGAGCGCGGTCGCGGTCGTTCCGGATGACGAGTTCACCTCCGCCCCGAAGATTTTCGGCTTCTACAACCTGCCGAATTTCGCGCCGGTGGGCGATGTCCGTGGCGATGCCCTGGCTCCGAAGAAGGCCACGGCCAAGGTGCTGGACAAGCCGGACGAGAACAATCCCGCCGAGGTCGTCCGCTACAACTGGACGAAGAAGGTGAAGTTGTTCGACGCAAAGGCGTTCAAGGCGGCGTACAAGGAGGGCACGGTGGCGGCGGATCAGGCGATCACGCAGACGGCGCTGCCGATCGATCTGCAGTTGACTTCGAAGCAGCTCGACGACCCAAAGACGCCGGTCGACATCCCGGACATCGAGCTGGCGCCGCCGACGGTCGAGGTGGTGCTCGACGGCGAGGGGAATCCGACGAATGCGGCCTTGCCCGGAGCCCAGCTGGTCATCCGTGGCGCCCTTTTCGGGCAGAAGGCGCCGAAGGTCTGGATGGAGTATCGGGCGGACGGCGTGGGGCCGGTGAAGATGCTGAAGCTGAAGCTGGTGAAGGCCTACGAGGATGCCAAGGGCGTGGCCCAGAAAAGCATCTATCGGTATCCGAACACGGCCGGCAAGCTGGCGAGCAGCGTCATGGACCCGGCCAGCGGCGTCAGCGAGATCACCGTCGTCATCCCGGAGAAGTTGCCCAAGGGCTGGCTGCACGAGCCCGCGCCCGCGCCTGACGGGATGAACGTGCGGGGGCGGCCCTCCAACCTCCATGACATCGTCATCGACAACGGCGTCGGCCTCGCCATCGTGCCGTTCACCACCGAGGCGGCGCGGATTGCCGACTGACGGCGCGACGCGTGCGACCACCCCCGCCCCGCCCGAGATCCGGGCGGGGCTTTTTCTTGTCCGGGACCGCAGTCGGGCTGCGCCCGGCCGTCTGGCGTTTGGCAGAAGCCGTGGCTTCGCCTTGCAATTCAGGGCAGGGAAGGCAATATATGGGCTTCCCCTGCGTTTGCCGGTTTTCCGAGGTTGGCGTGCCCATGGCGGGCGCATCGGTGACCGCCGGGATGGGCATTTCCCCCGAAAGGATCTGTGGATGAGAAGTTTGCCAAGGTTCGTCGCCTTGTTTCTGGCCGGTGTCCTGGCGGCCGTGGCCGTGGCCCAGGATGGCGCGCCCGATGTCCCGGCGGCGCGGCTGACGGTGATCCGCC
>CAZBDL010000141.1:0-8104 GCA_964490525.1 uncultured Victivallales bacterium
ATCGAGTACCTCAGCGATCCACTGAAGTTCAAGATGCTCGGGGGCCAGATCCCCAAGGGTGCCCTGCTCACCGGCCCGCCGGGCACGGGCAAGACCCTGCTCGCCAAGGCGATCGCCGGCGAGGCCCAGGTTCCTTTCTTCTGCATCAGCGGCTCCGACTTCGTCGAGATGTTCGTCGGCGTCGGCGCCAGCCGCGTCCGCGACATGTTCGAGCAGGCCCGCCGCCACACCCCCTGCCTGATCTTCATTGACGAGATCGATGCGGTCGGCCGTTCGCGCTTCACCGGCATCGGCGGCGGCCATGACGAGCGCGAGCAGACCCTCAACGCCCTGCTTGTGGAAATGGACGGCATGGAGACCTCCGAAGGCGTCATCATCCTCGCCGCGACGAACCGCCCGGACGTCCTCGACCCCGCCCTTCTGCGCCCTGGCCGCTTCGACCGCCAGATCGTCCTCGACCTGCCCGACATCAAGGGGCGCCGCGCCATCCTCGATGTGCACATCCGCAAGATCAAGGCGGCGGCGGACATCGACCTGGACCGGGTGGCCCGCGCCACCCCGGGCTTCAGCGGGGCCGACCTGGCGAACCTGGTCAACGAGGCCGCCCTCCTGGCCGCCCGCCGCAACCTGCCCGCCGCGGGCATGGAGGAGTTCGAGGAGGCGCGCGACAAGGTGCGCTGGGGCCGCGAGCGGCGCAGCCGCAAGATCAGCGACGAAGACCGGCGCATCACCGCCTACCACGAGGGCGGGCACACCCTGGTCGCCCTCTTCACCCCCAAGGCCACCCCGGTCCACAAGGTCACCATCATTCCCCGCGGCGTGGCCTATCTCGGCGCCACCATGAGCCTGCCCGTCGAGGATCGCTACACCCAGTCCCGCTCCGAATTCGAAGCCGAACTGGCCGTGCTCCTCGGCGGACGCAGCGCCGAGCAGATCGTCTTCGGCGACATCACCAGCGGCGCCGCCGGCGACATCCAGCACGCCACCCGCATCGCCCGCAGCATGGTCTGCGCCTTCGGCATGAGCGACACGCTCGGCACCGTCCAGTACGGCACCCGCGACGAGCACATCTACCTGGGCCGCGACATCGTCCGCTCCGAAGCCTACAGCGAAGAGACCGGCCGCCTGATCGACCTTGAGATCAAGCGCATCATCGATGCCGCCCGGGCCCGGGCCGACGCCATCCTCACCACCCATCGCGACAAGCTCGAGCGCCTCGCCCAGACGCTCCTCGAGAAGGAGACCCTCGACGCCACCGCCATCCAGTCCCTGCTCGGCCTCGACGACTCCGCCAACCTCAATGTCGATGGTTCCGGCCCCGCCCGCACCATCGGCCCCGAGACGCTGCCCGAGGATGCCTCCGCCTAGCCCCACCAGCCCTGGCGGCCCTGCCGACGGACAAGCGTTTCTTCGCCTCAACTTTATTCGGCATCAACGAGTCACGCAGACACGAGATCAGCGCACCACGCAAACGCGCGAGCACGAGGACGATTGCCGCACTTCCCGCTCCGCGTTCCTTACGCCTCCCCCTTGCATTGCCCGAGGCAATGCTTATAGTATAGCCAATATTAGCAACCGTCTCGTCCCGCGCCCCGCAACCAACAAGGAGAACAAGCCATGAGCCATCGGTGTCCACTCCTGGCCGCAGGCATGGGCCTCATCGCACTGACCTTTGGAATGGGCTCCGGGATGGCGGCCAACATCGACAGCCAAACGTCGGTGCTGGACCATGAGCTGAGGGCCGTGAGCGACCGGGTTCTGGAAGTGAAGCTGGTCAACCGGGTGTTGCGCAATCCGGACGAGGAGCTGTCGGCGGCGCAAATCCTGGTGCGCAGCGAGGACGACGCGGAATTCGCAACGGCGCGGCATCCGGCGTCGTTTTCCTACTGGGTGCGCCCGACCCGCTATTCGATGCGCAAGCCGATCAACGTCAAAAGCACCTGCATCTACCTCTTCCTGGACCGCCCGATGAAGGAAGGCGCGACCTACGCGGTTTCGCTACCCGGCGTCGAGTTCCGCATCCTGGAGATGACGACCGGCAATCTGGCCGGACGCGGTGCCGCCGACACAGCCCCAACCCTGTCGCTGACCTGGCGAGAGCTGGCCAACCGCAGCACCGGCATCCATGTCAACCAGGCCGGCTACCTGCCGGACGCCGCGAAGTTCGCGTACATCACCCAGTTCGTCGGCGGGCTTGCCGGCGGCAAGGACAAGGGCGACGTCGACTTCGCCGTCCACGGCGGCACCTTCCGGGTGATCTCGGCGGACACCGGCACGGTGGCCTTCTCCGGAACCATCGCCTTGTCGGCGGTCTGCGCCAAGGACGGCAACGCCGTGCCCGACCCGCTCTCCGAATCGCGCGTCTGGGAGGCCGACTTCTCCGCCCTCCAAGCCCCGGGGACCTACCGCGTCCACTTGCCGGGCGTCGGCGTCTCCTATCCGTTCCGCATCACGTCCAACGTCTTCAACGAGGCGGCTGGCGTCCTCTTCCGGGGCATGTACCACCAGCGCTGCGGGACCGCCCTGACCGAGGAGTGGACTCGCCACACGCATCCGGCCTGCCATGTCGACGACGCCCTGGTTCCCTCCCTCGACGCCTATGGCCACGACGAACTGGACTTCTTTCCGCAGGCCGAAGGCACCCGCCGCGACTGCGCCCATGGCCACCATGACGCCGGCGACTACGGCAAATACGTGATCAACGGCAGCCTCTTCGCCGAGGCCCTGCTGCTCCCCTTCCTGGTGATGCCCGCGCGCCTGCAGTCCGACGCCTATCCTGTGCCCGAGGCGGGCAATGGCATCCCGGACATCCTCGAGGAGGCGAAGTGGGAGCTGGACTGGGTCGCCAACATGCAGGATCCCGCCGATGGCGGCGTCCACATCATCGTCAAGCCGGATCCAACGATGTCCTATGAGGACGGCGTCGCCGGGTTGCCCGGCACGCGCTTCGCCAAGCCCCGCAGCCTGTGGTGGAAGGATCTGCGCGAGACCGCCTCCTTCGCCGCGATCCTCGCCAAGGCGGCGGCCACCCCGGACTTCGCCCGCCACTACCCGACGGCACCCGCCGAATACCTGGCGAAGGCGGCCAAGGCCTGGGAGTTCTGCCTAAAGAACACCAACGGCGAGGGCGAGCCGCGCAACGTCGTCGACGGCCATCACTATGGCCGCTTCCTGGGCGCCAAGGACGAGTACTGCTGGATGGCCGCCGAGCTCTGGCTGGCCACCGGCGAACAGCGCTACCACGACTACTTCCTCAAGCACCACCGGCCGGTGGAGGGACGCCAGTGGACCTGGTGGCCAATGAAGGACGCCGCCGGCGCCGCCACCCGCGCCTATCTCTTCGGGAAGCGTGACGGCAAGGATGCGGCCATGCTCGCCGCCTGCCGCAAGGAGCTGCTCGCGTCGGCCCAGCGCACCACCGCCTGGCAAAAGGCCTGGTCGACCCGCTGCAGCTTCGCCGGCGACGCCTTCCGCTTCGGCAGCTGGGGCTGGTACTTCCTCTCCGACATCGCCTCCTACGACCTGCTTCTGGCCGCCGCCATCGCCGAGCCCGACGAGGCGCGCGCCTTCCGCCAGGCCGCCCTGTTCAACGCCGACCAGGAACTGGGCAACAATGCCGACGACATCTCCAGCATCACCGGCTTCGGCTTCCGGCGCCCGGTCGACCATGTCCACCAGCTCAGCCGCTTCGACGGCATCGTCGAGCCCATCCCCGGGATCCCCCTCGGCTTCCATCCGGCCGGCTACAACCGCGGCACCAGCGACCGCGCCATGATGGCCTCCTTCAACCATGGCGGCCTACCCACCGCCTACCGTTACGTCGACTGCTGGAACATCACCCAGGAGTTCACCGTGCCGCCCCTGGCCAAGACCTTCATGACCTATGCCATGCTCGCTGATCCCGCGCAACAGCGCCCGGGCCATCCCGAACTCGCGATCAGCGCCAATGGACAACCCGGCGAAGTCACCGGCACCGCCCCCTTCACGGTGCGCCTCAAGGCCGAGACCAAAACCGCCAACGGCAAGGGACACATCCGCCACTACTGGGATCTCGGCAACGAGGAGGTCGGCTGCGAGGCCGAGTTCGACTACGTCTTTCGCCGCCCCGGGCTCTACCAGGTCTGCTGCACGGTGAACGACGACGACGGCTGGATCCGCCACCGCACCCTCACTGTCAAGGTCGGCCAGGCCGCCGCCGACCTGCCCCGCCAAGGCACCCCCGCCAAGCCCGACGCCAACACCATCGCACTGTGGAGCTTCGACAACGCCCTCGCCGACGCCGTCACCGGCCATCCCGCCGTCCTCGTCGGCAATGCCGCCCTCTCCTCCGAGAACACCCTCTGGCGCAATCCTCCCGGTGGCCAGGCCGTCAGGGTCGAACGATGCGACGACGGCATCCAGGTCAAGCTCCCCGTGCCCCTTCTCAACAACCCGAACCTCGTCTCCTTCCGCATCGAGGCTCTGGTCAACTACGAACGAGACGTCCCTCGCGGCCAAGGCCATTCCCAGCTCTTCCTCCTCGAAGCGGCCTGGGACACCGCCGTCGGCATGAAGAAGGACATCTGGGCGGGAAAGAACCTCCATGGCGTCGGGGGACTGAACAAGGACGCGACCTTCCGCAAGCGCTGGGAGACGATGTTCGCGCCTCGGCCCGGCTGGCACGTCCTGTCCCTCGACTACCAGGCTGCCACCGGCCAGGCCACCCTCGCCTTCGCCGGGGAAAGCGTCGAGTTTCCCCTCGTCGTCGGCAAGGCCACCGGACAGCAGACGCTCCACCTCGGGGGCTTCGTCGGCTTCATCGACGAGCTCAGGATCGACGCCGTCCTGCGCCCCCCCGCCGCGGAGGCCAAGCCCTAGCGGCTCCTCGGCTCAAGGCAAAGACGCCCCATGCGGCCATCCGCGGCGGCGGTCGGCGGTCTACGTTGGGTCGAATCGGGCCCATTTCACTGGCGCGCCAAGCGTCGGATGCCGAATCCCAGGCGCGGCCGAGAGGCTCCCTGCGCCATCATCACAAGATGTTGACCGTGTAGCCCTTGTCCTCGAGCCAACGGATCAGGTGCGCAACGGCCTCGGCCATCGTGTCATCCCCCTCCTCAATGAAATGCTTGGTGCGCGCCTTGTCCAACTTCAGCGTCGTCTTCCGGGTGACGAACCAATTGTCGGCACTGGCATAGTTCATCTCTTGGCCCTGGATGGATGGTGCCACATGCTGGAGGGTGAACGAGAACGGGGTGAACCCGCCGTATTTCCCTGACAGCGTGAGCGCCTTCGTCTTGCCGCCGAACAGGACACCGGTCGTCCTGGCCGTGACCAGGGCACGCCCGACATCATGAGCGAAGGTCAGGTTCCAGGGCACGACCCAGGCAACCTTGGCCTTGCTGTCGTAGGAGCAGAAGACCGGCCCGCTGTCGGCGCTGTAGTTCCCGTCCGTATCCGTCTCCACCAGCAAGTAGCCGACCTGCTTGCCGGGGCCGTCCTCGGAGTCATAGCTCGTCGCGTACTTGTACTGGAGGATAATGGTCGTGGCCTGGGCGGCGGCACGGCTGGCGGCCAGGCCCAAACCCACCATCAGAAGGCCCATGGCGAAGATGCGGAGCGACGGTTTCATGGCATGTGCCCTTTCCTCGGCTGGCATTGCGTATCGAGCCAATTATTGTTATACCATGAATCGGCAAATTCTGCAACCTCGCGGAGAATGGCGCATGCCCCGGCCTGACGACAACATGGCGACACCGATCATCGTCTTCGATGACGAGCACTTCATGCGCCTCGCCCTGCGCGAGGCGGAACGGGCGGCGGACTCGGGCGAGGTCCCGGTCGGCGCGGTGGCGGTGCGCGACGGCACCGTGCTGGCCCGAGCCCACAACCAGGTCGAGCAACTTAAGGACGCCACCGCCCACGCCGAGATGGTCGTCCTCACCCAGGCCGCCGCCGCCGTCGGCGACTGGCGCCTCGACGAGGTCACGGTCTACGTCACCAAGGAGCCCTGCGCAATGTGCGCCGGGGCAATGGTCAACGCCCGCCTCGCCCGCGTCGTCTTCGGGGCCGCCGACCCCCGCTCAGGGGCCGCCGGTTCCGCCCTCGACATCACCGGCTTCGCCGGCATGCTCCACCGTGTCGAGGTTGCGGGCGGGGTTCTCGGCGACGAGGCCTTGGTCATGCTCCAGGACTTCTTCCGCCGTCGCCGCATCGAATCGCCGTCTCCGGGAAACGCGCCATGAGCATGCCGACCGCGCCCCCCACCACTGCGGTATCGTTCATCGTACCCGCCTACAACGAGGCGCTGCTCCTCGGTGCCACCTTGGCCAGGATTAACGCGGTGCGGACAGCCCTGCCCGCCTCGGCGAGCGAACTGATCGTGGTCGACAACAATTCGACCGACGCCACGGCGGCCATCGCCCGCACGCACGGCGCGACAGTCGTCTTCGCGCCCCGCAACTGCATCGCGGCCGCCCGCAATGCCGGGGCTGCTGAAGCGACAGGGACTTACCTCTTTTTCATTGATGCCGACACCCTGGTCACCATTGACCTGGTCCAGGCCGCCTTGGCCCGGCTCGACGACGGCTCGGCCTGCGGCGGCGGCACCACCGTCGCCTTCGACCGTCCCGACCTGCCCCTTGCCGCCCGCTGCTTTGCCTGGGCCTGGCATCGCCTGGTGCGCATCGTGCCAATGGCCGCCGGGTCCTTCCTCTTCTGCCGACGCCAGGCATGGGCCGAGGTCGGCGGCTTCGACGAACGCGTCTACGCCTCCGAGGAGGTCTGGTTCTCCCGTCAGGTCGCCCGCTGGGGCAGGAGACGCAGCCAGCGCTTCGTGGTCCTGGACATCCCGGTCGTCACCTCCGCCCGCAAGCTCGACCAATATCCCGTCCTGCGCATGGTCGCCACCATGCTCCTCCTGGGCTGCTGCCCCCCGCTCGTGCGCAGCCGCCGCCTCTGCCGCATCTGGTACGAACGTTGAATGTCTTGCGTTTGGGGATAGTGTCCAGACCAACACCGGAACCCCAACGACGAGCCCCCATGGACATTTCGGCAGCATTCTCGGGAGCCTGGCGGCGGATGGCGCGGCGGCTCTTCCAGCCGTTCCGCTTCCGCACCTGGCTTTGGCTTGGCCTCTGCGCCTGGCTCGCCCATTTCGGCGAGCAGCAGGGAGGTTGCACCTATGCTGGCGGCGGCGGACCAACCCCGCCTTCCGAGCACTCAAGCGAGGACTCGGAAAGCTGCCCGGCCCCCGCCCGCCATGGCCCGTCGTTCCCGGACATCGCCCCCGTCCAGGCATCCGTCCTGCCCCCCTCCCCGCGCCTCCGCAATCCCGGGGCGACCGTCCTGCGCCCCGGAACCGCCTGGAAACAGCTCCGGAAACAGGCGGAGGCGACCATCGCCGAGATCGGGCCACTGTCGACCGGCCTGATCATCCTGGCCTGCGCCGCCGTCGCCATCCTGATCCTGCTGGCCGTGGCCATCGGCTTGGTCCTCTCCTGGGTGAAGGCGCGTTTCGAGTTCATTTTCCTCGACAGCGTCCTGCATGATCGCGAGGAAATCGCCGCCGGTTGGCAACGCTATCGCCAGCAAGGCAACGCCCTCTTCTGGTGGCGCCTGGTCTTCGGCATCGCTTCGACCCTGACACTGCTCCTGCTTCTCGCCGCCGTCATCGGCGGGGCACTCTGCCTGGCCTGGGAATCGATCGCGGCACAGGCATGGCTGGACGGTGCCACCCAGGCCGTGATCCTAGCGGTGGCCGGAACGCTCCTGCTGCTCGTGCCACTGGCCATCTTCCTGGGCATCGTCGGCTTGTTCCTGCGCCACTTCGTCGTCCAGGTCATGTACCGCTACGGACTCGGCGTCAATGCCGCCTGGGGCGTCCTCTGGCCACGCCTGGTCGGGAACAAGGCGAACTTCGCGCTCTTCACGCTGTTGGCCTGGGCCCTCGCCTTCGCCGCAGGCATCACCCAAGTGGCCCTGATGCTGGGCACCTGCTGCCTGTGCTGCCTGGGGCTTGTCCCGATCATCGGCGGGTATTTGATGACGGTCGCCACCCTCCCCGTCCCCGTCTTCATGCGCCTGCTCTCGGCCGAAATCCTGGCCCAGGTCGATCCCCAGCTCTCCG
>CAZBDL010000142.1:0-8090 GCA_964490525.1 uncultured Victivallales bacterium
GCCGACCTTGCCCGCCACTTGGGCGATCCGGAGCCGGGCGTGCGGGCGGACGCTGCGGCCACCGCCGCCATCGCCGCCCTCGATCGGCTGCTCTGGCGGGGCGACCATTATGCCGTTTGCCTCGATGCACGGCAGGATGGCTACAAGCGTTTCCTCACCAACGAGGTCCTTGCCGGGGAGATGGTCGGCCGGGATGCCTGCACCATCCATGTGGCCAATGGCCTGCTCTACCCGCTGCTGTCCGGATGGATGCCTGCCGAGTTCGACCTGCAGCGCCTGACCGTGGACATCCGCACCGCCGCCCGCGCCTGTGACACCCCGTTTGGCGGGAACCATGCCTCGGCGGGCTCCGACTCCGTGTGGATTTCCCAAAACCTCTGGCGGGACTTTGCTGCCGCCTACCTGGGCGTGGACATGCTGGATAATGTCGAGAAATACTGGGACTTCCAGGTCCTCATGAACACGGAAGGGCAACTCCATCTTTTCGTCGACACCTATGGCGAGAATGCGCTTTGGCACTATCCGCGCGGGCTGACGGCTATTGGTGCCTTCTCCGCCTTCCTCCGGTTGTCGGTCGATGCCGTGGCGAAGCGGCTGGTCATCCGGCCGCTGCGCCGCAACCTGCGCCTGCCCCTGCCCCAGTTCGCCGATTGGCAAAACCGCGTCATCCCCTGGGTCGAGGTTTGCGACGGCCGGGTCGTCGCCATCGAGAACCGCCATCTGCTGGCCGGGTGGGAGCTTGACATCAACCCTCATGACGATCATTCCAACCGAGAGACGTGATGGCCAAGATCTTTCCGGCAAGGGAGAAGGCCGCGACGTTCGCGCATGAACCGAGCAGCCAGGAGCAACTTCACGCGAAGTTTACCTTCGCGCCCGGGTACGAGCCGGCCGACGATGCCTCCTTGCCCACCTTGCGCCGAGCCTGGGAAATCCTGCTTCGGGAGAACCTCGGCGACTTCTACTACCCGCGCTACCTGGAGGCCAAGCGGGCTGGACACGAGACGGCCTGGGACTACGTCGAGGATGTCCAGGGCCTGCCGCGGGTCCTGCTGATCGGCGACTCGATCTCCCGCGGCTACACGATTCCGGTTCGCCAGTCCCTGGCGGGCAAGTCCAACGTCTATCGCGCCCCCGAGAATTGTGGCTCGTCCAGGAATGGGATTCGCAAGCTGCCGATCTGGCTCGGCGACCGGAGCTGGGCCCTGATCGTCTTCAACTTCGGCATCCATGACCGTGGCACTCCCGTCGAGGAATATCGGACCAACCTGCGGATCCTGATCGGCGAATTGCGCAGGACTGGGGCGCGGTTGCTGTGGGCGACCAGCACGCCGGTGCCGGACGGCGCGGCTGAATTTGTCCCCGGGGCCATGGCGCGGCTGAACGCGACCGCGTCCGAACTGATGCGGGAGGAAGGCATTCCGGTCATCGACCTGTATGCCCACATACAGCCATGCCTTGCGGAGTTCCAGCTTCCCGACAACTGCCACTATTCCGAGGCTGGCTACGAGTTGCTCGGCGGCATTGTGTCGGCCAGCATCATCGCCGCCCTGTTTGACAGGGGGATGTGCCGGGGCTGAAGCCGTTCGTCAAGCGAGGTGGCTGAGGTTCGCCTGCCCTCGCGTGCGGCGGTGGCGGTTCGGGGGTGGGGCTGTATGGTATGGCCGGAACGGTTTCCGGCCCGCCGGGGCCCGGAAGCCCCAAGCCGAGGAAAGGGAGCCATGTGCCTGGCCGTGCCAATGGAGATCGTGGAGCTGGGGGAGGGGGGGCGCGGCGTGGCCGCGGCGGATGGCGTCTCGGTGGCGGTCGACCTTTCCCTGGTGGCGTCGCCGTCGCTCGGCGACTATGTCATCGTCCATGCGGGATTCGCGATCGAGAAGCTTGACCGGGAGGAGGCGGACGCGCGGATCGCCCTGTTCCGCGAGATCGGGAAGCTGCGGCCATGAGGTATGTCGACGAGTTCCGGGATCCCGCCGCCGCCGCCGCGCTTGCCGCCCGGATCACGGAGCTGGCTGCCGGGCTGGAGGGCACGCTGTCGATCATGGAGGTCTGCGGCAGCCATACCATGGCGATCGCCCGCTATGGCATCCGTTCGTTGCTGCCGCCGAACCTGCGCCTGATCAGCGGCCCGGGCTGTCCGGTGTGCGTGACCGACGCCGGCTATCTCGATGCGGCGGTGGCCCTGGCGCGGCGCGGCGTCGTGGTCGCCACCTTTGGCGACCTGATCCATGTCCCCGGCAGCGAGACGACCCTGGCGCGGTGCCGGGCCGAGGGAGCGACGGTCGAGGTGTGCTATTCGCCGCTGAACGCCATCGACTTGGCGCGGCGCGACCCGGGGCGCGAAGTGGTCTTCCTGGCGGTGGGATTCGAGACGACGATCGCGCCGACGGTCAGCCTGGTGGCCCGGGCGCGGCAGGAGGGGGTGCGCAACCTTTCGCTGCTGACCGCGTTCAAGCTGGTGCCGCCAGCGCTGCGGGCGCTGCTCGCCGATCCCGAGGTGCGCATCGACGCCTTCCTTTGTCCGGCCCATGTCAGCGCCGTCATCGGCCCTGGGGCCTATGCGGAATTCTCCGGCGCGGGCGGGGTGCCATGCGTCATCGCCGGCTTCGAGCCGCTGGATGTCCTCGACGGCATCGCCGCGATCCTGGCCCAGCGCAGGCAGGGTGCAGCAGGCGTCGAGAACCGCTATGCGCGGGTCGTGAAGGAGAACGGCAATCCATTGGCCCGCAAAATGATGAACGATCACCTGCAGGCCGAGGACGCGGACTGGCGGGGTATCGGGCGGATTCCGGGCAGCGGCCTGCGCCTGCGGCCCGCCCTGGCCGGGTTCGACGCCGCCGAGCGTCATGGCGTGGCCGTGACGCCGGGCCATCCCGATCCGCGCTGCCGCTGCGGCCAGGTGCTCAAGGGGGTGCTTGCCCCGGAGGATTGCCCGATGTTTGCCCGTGCCTGCCATCCCGGCCATCCCGTCGGGCCGTGCATGGTCAGCAGCGAAGGGGCCTGCGCCGCCCAATACCGCTATGGCCGACACGAGGCGGGCCGGGCCGGCGATGCTGCGCCCGATGGATGCTGATCGTCACATCATGCTTCAGCCCAGGGCGTGAGCCCGGGGGAAAATGCCCCACTCCATGACCCGAGCCCGGCAGGGGCGGCAGATCGTGTCCACGTCCTCGATGGGAACGGGGAAAGGTCGAGCACGAGCACGACCACGAGCACGAAGCGAAGCGAAGCCCCGCGCAACGTAGGAGCCCGCTCCCCCTTCGACAGGCTCAGAACAGGCGGCGGGCGAACCTCTGTCTCCCGAAGAACCAAGCCGAGGACGAGGATAGACGGACAATCCTGACTCTATGCGGGACGGTTATCGCCATTGACTTGATGGGGTCAAGGCCATTATATGACGGTGGGTAATTGCATACGCCGGGGCGTCGGATATGGTAGGCGGCGTCTAGGCAAGGAGTTTGAACATGTCCTGGCTGTCGGCGGCGGTGATCCTCTTTTTGGTGATGGATCCAGTGGGGAATGTCCCGGCTTTCGCGGCGATCCTGGGTTCCCGCCCGCCGTCGCGTCAGCGGTGGATCACCTTGCGCGAGATGGTCATCGCCTTGGCGGTGCTGCTGGTGTTCCTGTTTGCGGGGAAGCGCCTCCTTGCCCTGCTGCAACTGTCCGATCCGGCCCTGTCCATCGCCGGCGGCATCATCCTCTTCCTGATTGCCATCCGGATGATCTTCCGCACCTCGGCGAACGTCTTCGAATGCGAGCAGGGCGGCGAGCCGTTCATCGTGCCGCTGGCAATTCCGCTGGTGGCCGGCCCCTCGGCGTTGGCGACGGTCATGCTGATCGGCAGCCGCGAGCCTGGCCGGTGGCCGGAGTGGCTGTTGGCGCTGTCGGTCGCCTGGCTGGTCTCCGGCGTCATCCTGATGCTCTCCGATCCGCTGAGCAGGCTGCTGGGCAAGCGTGGCGCGGACGCGGTGCAGCGCCTCATGGGCCTGCTGCTCACCGGGGTTGCCGTGCAGATGTTCCTGGCGGGGGTCCGCGAATTCCTGGCGACGCTGCCGTAGGGCAAACGGGCACCCTGCGTATCGAACCTCAACCTTCCGGGGAAGCGATGGACGAGTTGGTGCAGATGGGGCATGGCGGCGGCGGCGGCCTGGGCCGTCGGCTGATCGAGCAGGAGATCGTCGCGCGGTTTGGCGTGGAGGCGCTGCAAGGCCTGCCCGATGCCGCGACGCTGCGCCCGGCCACGGCGTCGATCCTCTTCACCACGGACAGCCATGTGGTCCAGCCATTGGAATTCCCGGGCGGCAGCATCGGCGACCTGGCCGTGCATGGCACGGTCAATGACCTGGCTGTGTCCGGCGGGACGCCGCGCTGGCTTTCCCTGGGCCTGATCTTGGCGGAGGGCCTGCCGTTGGCGACCTTGCGGCGCGTCCTGGATGCGGTGCGCGATGCCGCCTTGGCGTGCGAGGTGCGGATTGTCACCGGCGACACCAAGGTGGTGGCGCGCGGCGAATGCGACGGCATCTACATCAACACCGCCGGAATTGCCGAGGCCCTGCCGGGGTTCCGGCTCTCGGCCGGGGCGATCCAGGCCGGCGACGCCGTCCTGGTCAGCGGTCCCCTGGGCGACCATGGGATGGCCGTGATGGCGGCACGCGGCGGCATCCACATTGGCGGATTGGTCAGCGACACGGGCCCGGTCCATCGCTTGGTCGCCGCCGCGCATGCGGTGGCGGCCGCCGAGGTGCGCTTCATGCGCGACCCGACCCGCGGCGGCCTGGCGGCCGTGGCCAACGAGTTGGTGGGCGGGCGCGCTTGGGGGATCCGTCTCGACGAGGTGGCGATTCCCGTGTCGGCACCGACTCGTGCGGTGGCCGAGATGCTCGGCATGGATCTCCTGGGCGTCGCTTGCGAGGGACGGGTCGTCATGGTCTGCGCCGAGACGGCGGCCGATGCCGTCCTCGACGCATGGCGTTCGCTTCCGGAGGGGGCCGGGGCGGCGCGCATTGGCCGCATCGTCGCCGATCATCCCGGGCGCGTCGTCCTCCATACCTTGGCCGGGGGAACCCGTCTCGTCGATGTTCCGATGGGCGAACTGCTGCCCCGGATCTGCTGAGCGGCATGGCCCCGGCTTCCGGCGGCACCCCTTTCCGGCCATCGCCGACCGGAAGTTCAGCGCAGGCCGTGGAGGTTGGCGATGGAGATGCCGCTGAGCATGGCGCCGGTGATGCCGAGGAAGCCCTGGTCGGTGCCGATGAGGAAGAGGTTGGCGACGGGAGTGCGGCCGTCCTTGGCCTTGTCGGGCGAGCCGTAGATCGCGCCGTTGAGGTGTCCGGTGAAGCGCCGCACGGTCAGCGGGGTGAACGCATCGACGACCTCAGCGTTGGCGAGGGCGGGAATGCCGGTGCGCCGGGCGGCGTCGCGCAGCAGGGTGCGGGCGGCCTGCGCCTTGGCGGCGGCGTATTCCTCGGGATTCAGGCTGAGCCAATGGCGCGGCGAGGCGAGCGCGGTGATGCGCAGGAACGGTGGCGGGGGCGCGTCGCCGGCCTCGGCGCGGAAGTTGCCGGGACAGCAGAGGACGCCGCTGCGCAGGTCCAGCGCGGTCTCCGGGGCGGCATAGGCGAAGCGCGGGCCGTCGTTGAAGAACCGGATGCAGTCGCCGAACCCGAGGTCGGCGGGCGGAGCCGGCAGCCGGGCGATGATCTCGACAAAGCCCAGCCGTCCCGGCGCGGCCGGATGGGGAATCGCCGGGGCCGGATCGCAGAGGGCGAGCGACTCGAGCCGTCCCGCCGACGAGAACACCTTGGCGGCCAGGACTTCCGTGCCGTCGGCAAGGGTGGCCGCGACCACTCGCCCGTCCTCGATGCGCAGCCGGTCGACCCCGCAGCCGGTGCGAATCTCGCAGTCGGCCTCGCGGGCACGCCCGGCGAGGATGTCCAGGAAGGGGCGCATGCCGTTGGCCGGACGGCAGAAGCCCTCGTGGAAGATGCTGCGGTACATGATCGCGAACTGCGCGAAGTCCATGTCGTTCTCGACGGCGCTGCCGTAGTACATGAGCGGGCAGAAGAGCATCTCCGCCAGCAGGGGATCGGCGAGGACGTCGGTGACGACGCTGCGGGCCGAGCGGAACGGCGCATCCAGGCTCAGGGCGTCATAGTCACGGACCATCGCGTCGAGCTCCAGGAACCGGGCATGGCTGGCGGGGAAGGCGCGGGCAACCTCGGCGGAGAAGTCGGCGAAGTCGTTGGTGAAGCGCAGCTCATGGCCCGGGAAGGCGATGCGTGATTGTGTCTGCTCCCGCAAGGTGAGCGCGTCGTAGGGCAGGCGAAGCTGGCGGAGCAGCTTCATCAGCGGCGTGCCGTTGGGGCCGCCGCGGGGCACGAAGTTGGTCATCGCGTGCAGACCGGAATCGAGGACCATGCCGCCGCGCCGGTACCACGAATTCAGTCCACCGATCTGGTGGTGGCGCTCGCAGAGCAGCGTCCGGCGGCCGAAGTGCGCCAGGCGGACGGCGGCGGCCAGGCCGGACATGCCGGCGCCGATGACCAGGGCGTCATACTCAGGCGTGGATGGCACGAAAATACGTTCCTTGCGACTCGCGGATTTCACAATTGGCTTGGGCCTTGGCATTCACGGTAGCCGGAAATCCGACGTTGAGCCCTGAAAGGGCGATGGCCTTAGCCCAGGGCGTGAGCCCTGGGGCATGGGCATATCCAGCAAGAATCAGCGCCCTGAAGGGACGGCAGAAGCTTTCTTTCGTCATGATCAATGCCAAGATTGTCTCACTATGGTATGAATAATTCAGGGGGCGGCTTTGCCCGGCTATTCGCGGACGATCTCGGTGCCGATGCCACGGTCGGTGAAGATCTCCAGCAGCAGCGAGTGCCGCACCCGGCCGTCGATCATGTGCACCTTGTTGGTGCCGGCGCGCAGGGCCGACTCCGCGCTGCGGATCTTCGGCACCATCCCGCCGCCGATCACCCCTGCGCGGATCAGGTCCTCGACCTCGCCCAGCCCAATGTGCGAAATCAGCGTCGACTCGTCGCGCGGGTCGCGCAGGATCCCCGGCACGTCGCTCAGGAAGACCAGCTTGCGCGCCCGCAGGGCCTCCGCAATCTGGCAGGCCGCCACGTCGGCGTTGATGTTGTAGACCCGCCCGTCCGCCCCCACCCCCAGGGGCGGAACGACCGGCACCGTGCCCTCGGACAGCGCCGCCAAGATCGGGGCGGTGTCCACCGCCACCACCTCGCCCACCAGTCCGATGTCCAGGTCCTGGCCCGTCTCCGGACAGCGCGTCGTCGTCCGCGCCGCCTTCAGGAAGGTCTTCCCCGAGACCTGGCTGCCCCGCCCCCCCGCGTCGGCGATGGCGGTCAGCAGGTCGGCGTTGACGTCGTTGTGCAGGACGTCGTCGACGACCTTGACGGTCTCCTCGCAGGTGTAGCGCAGGCCGTTGATGAAGCGGGTGGCGATGCCCATCTGCTTGAGCCGGGCGCTGATTGCCTTGCCGCCGCCGTGGACGACGACCGGGCGCATGCCGACGCATTCCATGAAGACGATGTCGCGCATCGTCCCGCGGATCAGTTCGGGATCCTCCATGGCGCTGCCGCCGAACTTGATGACCACGAGGGCCTCGCGGAAGCGTTGGATGTAGGGCAGCGCTTCGATGAGCACCGCCGCCTTGTCGATGAGCGCGTCCATGGCGGGGAATCCCTTCAGGTGCGGTAGTCGGCGTTGATCTTGACGTACTCGTAGCTGATGTCGTTGGTCCAGAAGTGCCCCCCGTGACCGCCGGCATGGAGGTCGAGGCGGACGGTGAACTCTGGCTTGGCGACAATCGTGGCGAGATCGGCCTCAGGGGTGCCGGCGTCGCCCCCCTGGCGGACGACGGGCAGGTCGTCGTAGAAGAGGTCGACGATGGCTGGGTCGAAGTCGACCCCGGCGCGCCCGGCGGCGGCGAGGACACGGCCCCAGTTGGGGTCGCCGCCGAACCAGGCGGTCTTGCAGAGCAGGGACTCGGCGACCGCGCGGGCGATGCGGCGGGCGTCCTCGGCGGTGGCGGCATGGTCGACCAGGACAGTGACGAAGCGGGTGAC
>CAZBDL010000143.1:0-7989 GCA_964490525.1 uncultured Victivallales bacterium
GCCATCGGCGTCACCGCGATGATGGCGCTGGCCGCGCGCGGCGTCGCCGACGGCATCGCGAACCTGCCGATTCTCGACCCGCACAACCACGCGAATGTCGCGGAGATTGCGGCGAACCGGAACTATGTGGATCCCTGGGCGCTGTTCGCGGCCACCGACCACTATGTCTGGGAGGTGCTGCGCAAGCGCGGGGTGGCCGAGGAGCACATCACGGGCGCGGCGACCCCGCGCGAGAAGTGGCTGCGGATGGCGGGGGTGTTTCCGTGGATTGCGGGCAATCCAGTGTACGAGTGGGTGCATCTGGACCTGAAACGCTATTTGGGCATCGACACCATTCTCGGGCCGGACACAGGCGAGGACATCTGGAACGAGGCCTCGGCGATGCTGGCGCGTCCGGACATGCGCCCGCAGAACCTGCTGGCGCAGATCGGGGTGGAGACGATGTGCTCGACCGACGATCCGGTCGACCTGCTGGCCGAGCATGGCCAGGTCAATGCGGCGGTCGGGCGGACGCTGGTGCGGCCGACCTGGCGTCCGGACCGCGCCATGAACATCGCCCATCCGGGCTGGGCGGACTACCTGCGTCGCCTGGAGGAGCGTTTCGGGCGTCCGCTCAACGGGGTGGCCGACCTGGTGGCGGCGCTCCAACTGTCCCACGACCATTTCGCCGCGTGCGGCTGCCGGGCCAGCGACCATGGCCTCCGGGTTCCCCTGCCCGCCTCGGACGACCGCGCCGGGGCGGACCGCGTCTTCCAGGCGGTGCGGGCAGGCCGGGCCCCCTCCCCGGTGGACACGGCGCTCTTCGCGGGCTTCCTGCTGACGACGATGGCGGAGATGGACGCCGCGCGGGACTGGGTGTGTCAGCTCCACATCGGGCCGGTCCGGGATGTCCGCGACCGCCTGTTCCGGACGCTCGGGCCGGACAGCGGGGGCGACGTCTCCGACCATCATCTCGAGCTGCTCGCGCCGCTGACCGGCTTCCTGAATGCGTTCGACGACCGGTTGAAGGTCGTGCTCTACTGCCTGGAGCCGGGACACCAGGCGACGCTGGCGACGGTGGCGCGGGCGTTCGGTGCGAAGGTGGCGCTGGGCTCGGCCTGGTGGCTGTGCGACACGCCGGTCGGTATGCGCCGTCAGCTTGAGTACATCGGCAGCGTGGACCTGCTGGCGAACTTCGCGGGCATGGTCTCGGATTCGCGCAAGCTGCTCAGCTACGGGTCCCGTTTCGAGATGTTCCGCCGCGTGCTGGCCGACGTCCTCGCGGGCATGATCGACCGTGGCCAGATCCCCTTCGATGTGGGCGCGGCCCTGGCCGAGCGCATGTGCCACAGCGGGGTCAAGGCGTTCTGGAACCTGTGACCAGGCCATGGGCGAGGGATGGCAGGTCTCAGATGGCGGATCATGGGACGCCGGACAAGCCGATGACCGATCACGGCAGGACGCCTGGGCGCGGCCATTCCGCCCTGGCAGGGATCAGGCCGGGACGTCGGCGGCGGGCGGGGCGTCGGCCTCGCCCTGCCAGACCTTGATCTCGCCGCGCGCCAACTCTTGGCCATGGCGCGAGACGATGCCGGAGACGACGCCGAAGCTGTCGATCTGGACCTCCTTGCGGAGGGTGAGCGTCAGGATCTCGTCGGCATGGGCCTCGCCGGAGATGGCGAGGTTGCGGATGCCAAGCAGGTAGCCGCGATGCCGTCGGCGCGCCTCGGGGGAGAGGCGGAAGCCATGGCTGGCGGCGATGCCCTGGGCGAGCATCTCGGGGTAGGCGCAGGCGTCGAGGCAGCCATCCTCGTCGAGGAACGGGCCAGCCGGGGGGACGACGACCTCCAGCTCGACCCCGAATTCGGCGATGCGCATGAGGCGCCGGACGAGGCGGATGCCCGGGCCGTGGGGGATGAGACTGTCGACCGGCATCGGCAAGGCCTCGATCGCCGCGTCGGCATTGCGCCAGCACAGGGGATCGGGAGCGAGGTGGTCGCCGGTCAACTGGAAGGCGGCGCCGCGGCAGCCGTAGCAGGTCTCGGCCTGCTCGCAACTGGCACAGGGCTCCTTGATGGTCTGGCGATGGCGCCGCAAGTCGTCGATCACCTCGCTGCGGGCGAGGATGTCGCGCAGGGATTCGTGCCGGACATCGCCGATCGGGATGGTGACGCCGACACATGGCAAGACCACGCCGCTGGCTCCGACCAGGCAGGAATACTGGTGGCGCAGGCAGGCATGGCCGACGAGCGGCGGCTGGGGTGTCCAGCGATGCCCGAACTCCTCCCGGTCGATGGCGCAGAGCACCTCGAAGAGGGTGCGGATGCGCGCGGGGGGGACAGAGAAGCGGGAGTTGTCCCGGGCCCCGCCCTGGGGGGTGATGATCTCAACATACGGCTCGATGCCTTGGCGCCGGGCCCAGCGCCAGAGGGCAGGCAGCTCGGCGAGGTTCTCGGGGCAGATGACGGTGCTCACCGCGAGGCAGCGGCCATCGTCGCCGGGATAGCCGGCGAGGCGGAGGTTGGCGAGGGCGTCGTGGATGATCTCGTAGCCGCAGTCGCAACCGGTGAGCTGGTTCTGCAGGGCCGGATCCATGGTGTTCTTCTTGACGACCACGGCGACCCGGCGGCGGGCCATGAACTCGGCCGCCTCGCGGGTCATGCCGGTGCCGTTGGTGAACATCTCCACCTCCATGCCGAGGCCGACGATGAAGTCGATCATCGCCCGCAGGTGGGGGTAGAGCATGGGTTCACCGCCGAGGATGACGATGCGCCGAGCGCCCAGTTCGCGGGCCTGGCGGAGGACACTTTCGAACTCGACGACGGACAGGGCCTCGGGCGGTGCCTCGGCATCGGCATAGCAGTAGGGGCAGCGGAAGTTGCAGGCGAGGGAGAACTCGATCTCGAGGGAGAGCAGGCCGCGGCGGCGGACGCAGGCGCGGATGTCCTCGCGGGAGAACCCGAAGACGGAGTCGCGGCCGGTGGCATCGGGGGTCATGCGTCCCTCCGGTCGAGGAAGCGCATCGGCTTGCGGTGCTCGGGGGAAAAAACGACGCGGCGGATGTCGGCCTCGCTCTCCACCACGACCTCGGGGCGGACGCGCAGGCGCCCGGCCAGGTAGTCGGCGACGGCATCGGCGGCAAGGTCCGCCCGCCGGGGGGCGACATGGACAGTCACTGCGTCGGACAGGGCGTCGGCGCGCCGCACCTCAAGATAGTGCTCGCCGACGTCGGCAAACTCGTCGAGGGCCAAGGCGATCGCCTGGGGATAGAGGGTCGTGCCCTTGAGCTTGATCATCTGACGGCGACGGGCGACGATCGGGCCCAGGCGGGGCGAGGTCCGGCCGCAGGCGCAGGGCTCGCGGCGCAGGAAGCCGAGGTCGCCGGTGCGGAAGCGCAGCAAGGGCATGCCCACGACCTGCAGGGGCGTCACGACGATCTCCCCGACGGCCCCCTCGGGGACCGGGCCTCCCGCCTCGTCGAGGATCTCGACCAGGCCCAGCTCGGGATGCAGGTGCCCCCCTTGCCCGGCCTCGCATTCGCAGAAGGTGGTCACCGTCTCGGAGGTGGCATAGGTGGAGTAGATGCGCGCCCCCCATTGCCGGGCGAGGGCGAGGCCGACCGGCAAGGGCGCCAAGGCCGCATCGCGCACGGGTTCGCCGATGCAGACGAGGCGCCGCACGCCGCAGGCCGCCGGATCCATGCCGTTGTCCCGCAGGTAGGCCGCCAGCTTGCGCAGGAAGGAGGGCACCCCGACGATGGCGGTGGGGCGCATGCGCCGGATGATGTCCCGGTGGCCCTCCATGGTGCCGTGGCCGTTGCGGATGACGGCGGCGCCGAGGGCCCGCAGGCCAAGGAAATACGCCAGCCCGGCGATGAAGCAGCGATCCATGGTGCACGTCAGCATGACCACATCCTCGGGAGCGAGGCCGACGCACCGGAAGGATTGCAATTCGTTGTAGGCCAAGCGTGCGAGGTCATGCTCCGTGTAGCAGATGCGGGTCGGCGCCCCGGTGGTGCCGGAGGACTGGACGACGTCCACCACCTGCGCCATCGGCACCGCCAGGAAGTCGTCGTTGCGGGCGGCCAGATCCTCCTTGGAGGTGCAGGGCAGACGGGAGAGGTCGGTGAGGGCCAAGGCGTCGGGGACGATCCCGGCCGCGCCAAGGATCTCGCGATAGTAGGGCGAGGAGCGCAGGCAATGCGCCACCTGCGCCCGCAACAGGCGCTCCTGGACCCGGCCCTGCTCGTCCAGGGGGGCAAAGGCCAGCCGCCGATCCTCGCCGAAGCCGGTCATGCCATGCCCTCCAGCACCGCCAGGTGCTCTTCGATGGCGCGGTGAACGGCGGTCTTCAGCGCGAACGGCGTCATGCCGGCGCAACGTTCCGCGCTGAACGCGGGAAGCTTGTCGAGCCGGACAATGCCGGGCCGCAGCAGCAGCGACCCCTTGGGCAGGACCCGTCCGCTGCCGGAGATGACGAGCGGGACCACCGGCACCCCGGCCTGCTGGGCGAGCCGGAAGGCGGCGCCATGGAACGGCCTCATGCCCGGGCCCGTGGCGCGCGTCCCCTCCGGGAAGGCCACGACCGCGACCCCCTGGCGAAGGAGGTCCCCGCCCGTCTCCAAGAATTGCTCGAAGGACATGGCGCGCACGTCGACATAGCCGCCGATGCGCGCCACCAGGCCGAGCAGGGGCAGGCGGAAGGGCCAGCGGTTGACGACTTGGACCAGCTCCACGGGCAGGCGGGCCATGAGGAAGGGGTCCGCGGCCGAGCGGTGGTTGGCCACGGCCACGAAAGGCGGCTGGTCGCCGGGCGCCAGGTCGCGGTAGCGCACCTGGGCAAAGGGCCAGCCGCAACGCAGGATCATGGCGCCATAGCGGCTGATCGAGCGCCGGATCAGGCGTAGCCCCGCACGCCGGCCTCGCCCCGACGCCAGCGCCGACAGCACCCACAGGGCCGCGACCATGAAGCACCCGAGGGTGACCACCGGAAACAGCAGCCAGAAGACGGTGTTCTGCAGCAGCAGCAGCGGCATGCGCAGGGCATTGGAGTCTCTTGTAAAACCTCCCGTGACGGCGCGGCCGACCGATTGCTGATGAATGCCGCGGTTCGGAGGCGGAAGCGATGCCGATACCATCGTTGACGCCTCCGAAACGATGGCAGTCGCCGCGAGCGGATGCCGCCCGTAGGGTTGCGGCGGGGGAACCGCATCTCCATCCTCCGGCGCCGGGGGACGGACGGCACGCGGTACGCCCTCCGGCGCCGGAGGCGTATCCGCGGCTCCCGCGCCCGCAACGCCGCTCACGCGAGGTTTTGCAAGAGGCTCCTTGGTCATGATCGCGGACGCCCCCCGGCTCAGAGATGCTGTTCGCGCCGGATCACCAGCAGATAGTCGTGGAGATCCTGCAGCGTGCGCACATTCCGCACCCGCTCGTCGTTGCGCACCTGGACGCCAAAGCGCTTCTGCAACGCCACCACCAGGTCCACCAGGTCGAGGCTGTCGATCCCCAGGTCGCCGAAGATGGTGGCCTCCGGCACCAGCTTCTCCGGGGGGATCTCGAACGCTTCAACAAAGACCTGATTGACGGCCTCGATCACTTCCTGGTCGGTCATGGCTCCCGTCCTTTCCGTCCTGCGGCAATTGCAGCCTGTGAATCTCGTGCGTAAACCGCCTCCTGTCAAGTCCATGCACGGGGCCACCGGCACCCGGCCCGTCTTGTGCGGCGGCAGGCATGTGGCATGGGCCAGCCCGCGTCCTGGAACTTGTCCCCAAAATCGGCGTTCAGGAGTCCGCCGTTCCGTATGGCGCTTTCGCCGAAAGCGCCTCGGGGTCGGCCGCGGGGGACGGACGGGGTGTGGCAGGAGGGGCGTCGGGGCGCCGTCGCGGGCCGTGCCGGTTTCGGCGAAACCGGCATACGTGCGCCAAGGTTCAGGCACGGGGCGGCATTGACACGATCCCGTCATGCCCATAGATTACATGTTCGGCAACTTTCGTCCCGCCCCCGTGGACGCATTCCTTGATCAACCTCGTTCATCCCTGGAGAGCCATGAAGCGGAATCCATCTCCCAAAACACCAGCCGACGATTCCCCGTCCCCCGCCACGGCCCCGGACACCCCCGGGGAGAGCATGCCGCCGGGGACGGAGGCCATGCCGGTGCCGGAGACCGGCCCGGATCTTGTCGCCCAGCTGGCCGAGGCGCAGGAAAAGCTGGCGGCGGCCGAGGATCGTCGGCTGCGCCTGACGGCGGACTTTGACAACTACCGCAAGCGCGTGCACCGGGATCTCCAGGAAGCGCGGGCGACGGCGACGGCGGAGGGCCTGTCGGCGTTCCTCAACGTGTTCGACCACTTCCGGCTGGCGATGGCGGCGTCGGAGGCCGACCCGAAGGTGCTGCGCGACGGCATGGCGATGATCCTCGCCGAGTTCGAGAAGGCCATGGAGGAGGCTGGCGTCGCGATCATCGACGCGGTCGGCCAGCCCTTCGACCCGCATTGCCACGAGGCCTCCGCCCGCGAGCCCTCCGCGACCGTCCCCGAGAACCATGTTGTGCGCCAGTGGCGCTGCGGCTACCGGCTCGGCGACCGCCTGATCCGGCCCGCCGCCGTGGTCGTCAGCGCCGGCCCGCAGGCCGCGGTCGAAGCGCCGCCCGCGGCCGCGGCGGACCGCCCGGACGGAGGGGCATGACCATGGCGAAGGACTACTACGAGGTTCTGGGCGTGGCCCGCAACGCCACGGCCGACGAGATCAAGAAGGCCTACCGCAAGCTGGCGATCAAGTACCATCCGGACAAGAATCCCGGCGACCATGAGGCGGAGGAGAAGTTCAAGGAGCTGTCCCAGGCCTACGAGGTGCTGAGCGACACCCAGAAGCGGGGCCAGTACGACCAGTTCGGGCATGACGCCTTCACCCGGGGCGGACGCGGCGCGCCCGGCGGCGGCGGCTTCCACGACCCCTTCGACATCTTCAGCCAGGTCTTCGGCAGCGGCGGCGGCTCGATCTTCGAGGAGCTCTTCTCGGGCGGCGGGGGCGGACGCGCCCGCTCCGGGCCGCGCGGCGGGGCCGACCTGCGCTTCGACCTCGAGATCGACTTCGAGGAGGCGGCGTTCGGCACTGACAAGAAAATCCGCATCCCGCGACTCGACACCTGCGACCGCTGCCACGGCAATGGCTGCGAGCCCGGCAGCAGCCTGCACACCTGCCCTCGCTGCCATGGGTCCGGACAGGTCACCAGCCAGCAGCTGTTCATGAGCATCCGCCAAGCCTGCCCGAGCTGCGGCGGTCGCGGCAAGACCCCCGAGAAGGCCTGCGCCAAGTGCCGTGGCGAGGGTCGCGTCCGCGTCGAGAAGACCCTCAAGATCCACCTGCCGCCAGGCGTCGACACCGGCTCGCGCCTGCGCATCACCGGCGAGGGCGAGGGCGGCGCCCAGGGCGGACCGCCGGGCGACCTCTATGTCGTCGTCCATGTCCGCCCCCATGAGATCTTCCAGCGCGACGGCCAGGACATCATCTGCGACATGCCCATCGATTTCCCGACCGCCGCCCTGGGCGGGGTCGTCGAGGTCCCGACGATCACCGGCAAGGCCCAGCTGCGCATTCCCGAGGGCACCCAGGCCGGCACCATCCTGCGCCTCCGCGAGAAGGGCATCCCCTCGCTGCGTGGCGGTCCCCGCGGCGACCAGCACATCCGCGTCTTCATCGAGGTCCCGAACAAGCTTGGCCGCCAGCAGAAGGAACTGCTCAAGGCCTATGCCGAAGCCTGCACCGGCGGCGGTGACCTCCATCCCCTGATGAAGGCCTTCGTCCAGAAGGCCAAGCGCTTCTTCCGCGCCAGCGACGACCGCAAGGGCGAGGGCAGCTGAGCATCCGGATTGCAGATCGCGGATGACGGATCACCCGACTTCGTCAAAGCGGCGTCGGCAAGCCGCTCCCCGGTCATCGGTCACCGATCACCGGTCACCGATCACCGATCACCGATCACCGATCACCGATCACCGATCACCGATCACCG
>CAZBDL010000144.1:0-7910 GCA_964490525.1 uncultured Victivallales bacterium
CATTCGCAGAATTTCTGTTCCGGTTCACGGCATGGACGATGTTGAAATGGTGGGATGGGAGTTGTTTTCGGTTATTTGGGTGCGCTGCGAATTGAGCATGACATGGCATCCGCGCCGTCTCCGCCTGGACGCGGTGAACATCGAACAGGGCCGCCTGCGTCTGCCTTGGTTTCCCGAGGCGGAGGAAGAGGGCCGGCATGACCTGTTGGGCCTGGAGGACTTGGAGTGCCGCCTCACCCGGAGCGGGGCTGGCACCATCCGCATCGAATATCTGTCAGGGCAGGTCGGGGGCATCCAGGCGCACATTTCCGGGATCATTGTCTTGCCGGTGGCCGCAGAAGCTCGCGGGGCAGCATCAGTCATGCGCCCACCCGCCATCAGCGCCCGCCCGTTCATCGTCGGGCTCTCGCCGTCATTCCGCACCCAGGCGGCCGTGGTCTTCGCCAAGATCGGACGGGAAAAGGCCGCGGGCCAGCCCCGCTGCCAGGCCGACATGCTCTTGCGGCTCGACGACCCGGCGGCAAGCACAGTCCGGGCGAAGGTCGAACTGCCGCGGATTTCGCATGGGCGCCTGACGGCTCACGACCTGCACGGGGATGTGCTGCTGGCCGCTGGCGAGGTGACCCTGAACGGATTGCAGGTCCGGTTCTCCGATGACGAGGGATTCCAGGTCGACGGCACCTACAACCTGTGGCGGAAAAGCCTGACCGGCACGGTGCGCGGACGCCTCAGCCCTGCCCGGATGGCCCCGTTGATCGACCAGGAATGGGGCGAGCCGATGATCGCGCTGCTGGCGGGCGAGGACACGCCAGCGGAGATTGTCGCCACCCTGGCGGAGAGCCTGCCGGCCGAAGGAAAGTTCCGCGGCACGCTGGCCTTTTCCCTGCCCCGGCTTCAGGTTGACACCCTGGTGTGCCGCCACTTGAAGGGCGAAATCCGCATCCCCGAGGACGGACGCAAGGAAATCCTCCTGCATCGTTTCCAGGCGGAGATCGAGGGTGGGGGCGAGCTTTCCGTCTCGGGGCGGTTCGATGCCGAGGCGGTCGCCCTGTCCGGACATGTCGAGGGCAATTTCCCCGGGCGGCTGGTACACGAGCTGCCCCAGGCGGCGGCCTCGCTGAGCGATGTGCCCCTCGACCTCCGCGACGGCACGGTGCGGTTTTCCGGAACAGTCGGGCGCTGGACGCCTCTCGACCGGCGGTTCCGCGCCGAACTCGACCTGGCCATCGACCGGATGCGCTTCCGAGACGCGGCATTCACCGATGTCGCCGGCTGGGTCTCCCTCGGTGGCGAGATCATTCGCGGACGAGGCTTTTGCGGCCGGAACGCCGACGACAACACCCTCTCCGGGCGCTTCGACTGGCAACCGGCCGCCAAGCACTTCACATCGGAATTCTCCTGTCGCGGCATTCCCCGGTTCCTGCCGCTGCTGCTGCCGGTTGAGGATCGCCATCACATCGAGGATTTGTATGCGGAGTTGAGCTGGCCAGCCGACGGTTCAGCCGTCGAGAGCGAAGGTAGCGCCACCGTGATCGGCGGCAACCATCCTTTCTTCCTGCTGACGGCCGACATGGTCATGCAGGACTTTGCCTGGCGAGGGGTTCCCTTCCGCCACGGGGCCGCCCGACTTCAACTCGATGCGGCAGGCCTGCTGCTCATGCCAGCGATGATCCTCGAGCGGCCGGAAGGGCGGGCCCTGCTCTCGCTGGCCTACGACCGGCGCGATGACGCCACGCCAGACATCGACTCGCCACTGTTCCCTCCTGGCCATGGCCCCCGCCGCCGCCTGGTGATCGACTTCGACAGCACGCTTTCCGGGGACGCCTTCCTGACCTGCCTGTATCCGGAGTGGCAACCGGGCTCGGGAGGACTCGACCTGGCGCATCCCCTGCCAGTGCGTGGCGGGGGCATCGTGGACTATCTCTCTCCGGAGGGCACCCGCGTCGAGGCACAGGTGCGCGATGCCACCATTGGCTGGCGGGGAATCCCGTTGGCCGGGACGTCATCCCGCCTGGTCATCGGCCAGCGCTGTCTCGAGCTTCCCGACCTGCAGGCCAAGGCATGCAACGGCGACCTGTCCCTCGCCTACCGGTTCGACTATGGCACGGCGACCGGCCAGGTCGAGGCCACCCTCCAGCATGCCTCGTTTCCGGCGGTCCTCACCGCCATTGACCATCACAAGGACGACGCCCAGGCCCAGGGCGAGCTTTCCGGCCACCTTGCCGCCGACCTGAGCCAGGAGCCGGACGGCCCCATGCTGCTCCACGGCAAGGGGACGCTCGCCGTGCGCGAGGCGGATCTCTGGGATATTCCCGTCCTGTCGGAATTGTCCCGGCTGCTCCGCCAGGGATTTGGCTTCGGCGACTGGGGCTCCATCACCCGGCTTGACGCCGACTTCGCCCTGCTGGGCGATCATCTCCACGCCGATCCGATCCGCACGGACGGCACGGTCATCGCCCTCGAAGCGCAGGGCGACTACGTCTTTGCCTCCAGCAACTACGACTTCACCATCCGCACCCGGCTGTTGCGCGAATCCCTGCCCATGCACCTGCTCACCCGCCTGATCGATCCGGTCGCCTGGCTCTTCGAGACGCGCGTCCGACGGGTCGACGGCACGGTCTCCTGGGAACAGGTTGGCGGCGTCCGCAAGCTGCTCACCCCCCTTGAGCACCTGGTTCCCGAACGGCGGCCGCACCACGCCCAGGATTGAGGCAAAGGATCGGCCCAGGGAGGATTCCAGGGGCGGTTGCTATTGCCGGTCGCCCGGATCCTCGCCCAGCGCATCCTGGCTGACCATGTGGCGACCCAGCACACGCAGGTCGCGGGAGATGCGGAAGACGGCGTGATAGAAGTCGAGGAAAATCCGGAATCCCAGATAGCCCAGGTACGAGAGCAGGGGCATCAGGGCGATGACACTGACGGCAATGGCCACCTGGACGAATTGGCGGGCGCTGTGCTCAACCTCCGCGGTCGCCACGGCCGCGAAGATGTTCCAGAGCATGATCAAGGCCATCACCGGCAACGCGCCCAGCAAAACGCCCGAGAGGATCACCCCCACGCGGATGACATAGGCGATCAAGGCCAACCCTGTCTCTCCGGGAGAGGTCTCGCCTACTTGGATAGTGGCATTGACCACGGCCGGGCTGAAGAACAGGACGGCGGCGTGGGCGCAGGCGATCGCCGCCATCACTGGCAGCCCCACCCAGAGCAGGCTGCCATGGATGATTCCCCAGTACAGTCCGCCGGAAATCAGCAGAAATCCCGCCAGGACGCTCAGCATGCCCGCCGCATCCAGCAAGTCATAGCTGTTCACAATCAGGCGTCGGCTGCGGATGATGCGCAGGCCCGACCGGGAGAACTTCAGGGCAAAGACATTCACCACCAACAGGCTGATCGCCGCCTGGATGCCCAGGATCAGGTACTGCACATCCTGCCGCATGGTCAACGCCACCGCATGGAAGAGGATCAGCAGGCAGATCAACACTAGCGTCAGGCTTCCCGTCGTCGTGATCACCTTGAAGTAGTTGTCGAATGACGCCTGGCGGCGAATCCGCAGACGATCCAGGAAGGCCTCCAGGGCCCGGCTGACGAAGAGGATCGGCTCGTCTTCCTCTTCCGCGACCGGGGCATCCGTGACCTCCGGCGCAAAGTGGTTTGCCGCTTGGAAGGCCGCCGCCAGTTTCTTGCGCCAGATCTGCGTCTGTTCCGAGGCGGGTTCCTGCAGCATTCGCTCCGCCTTCGCGTGGTCCCCGGGCAGGGCGGGATCATCATCGCCCTGATGCCCAGGCAACAACTCCGGCAATTCCGGCAGCTTCAGCGGATGACCGCAGGCCGGGCATTCATGGGAGATCCCAAGCTGGTCCCGGTCGATCAGGATCACCGTGTCGCAGTTCTGACAGAAGATTTCCACGTCCGGATGCGCCTTCAGCTAGATTCCCCCTCGCGGCAATGCGCCGTCCTCTCGTTGCAGGAAGACAATATACTTCCGGGCGTCATGCCTGTCCACGCAAGTCGACATGGCGACCGCGAAAAAAAGGGGGGCCGGCATGCACCGGCCCCCCAAAGGGCATGGTCGACGGGGATTGCGGCTACTGCTCGCCGATCTCGGCCAGGGCGGCCTTGCGGCTGAGGCGGACCCGGCCACGCTCGTCGACGTCGATGACCTTGACGGTGAGCATGTCGCCCTCCTTGCAGATGTCGGTCACCTGGTCGACGCGGTAGTTGGCCAGCTCGGAGATGTGCACCAGGCCGTCTTGTCCAGGCAGGATCTCCACGAAGGCACCGAACTCCTTGATGGTGCGAACCTTGGCGCGATAGATCTTGCCGATCTCGACCTCGGCCGTAACCGCATTGACGCGCTCGACGGCCTTGTCCATGGCATCACTGTTGACGGCGAAGATGCTGACCGTCCCGTTGTCGTCGATCTGGATCTCGGCACCGGTCTCGTCCTGGATGCCGCGGATGATCTTGCCCCCGGGGCCGATGAGGGCGCCAATCTTCTCGGGGTTGATCCTGATGACGACGATCTTCGGGGCGAGGCGGCTGATCTCCGGGCGGGGCGCCGGGAGACAGGCGGTGATGACGTCGAGGATCTTCATGCGGGCTTCGCGGTTGCGAAGCATGGCGGCATGGAGCAGGTCGATGGAGATGCCGGCGATCTTGAGGTCAAGCTGGAAGCCGGTGATGCCGTCCTTGGTGCCGGCAACCTTGAAATCCATGTCGCCGTAGTGGTCTTCGGAGCCGAGGATGTCGGTCAGCAGGACCGTCTCCTCGCCGCGGGTGACCAGACCGCAGGAGATGCCGGCAACGGGCCCCTTGATCGGCACACCAGCGTCCATCAGGGCGAGGGTGGCACCGCAGATGCTGGCCATCGAGGTCGAACCGTTGGAGGCCATGATCTCGGAGACGCAACGGACAGCGTAGGGGAAGTCCTTGGGCATGACCTTGGCAACAGAACGCTCGGCAAGGTTGCCATGGCCAATCTCGCGGCGTCCCGGCCCCATGATGCGACCAGTCTCGCCGACGGAGAAGTTCGGGAAGTTGTAGTGCAGGTAGAAGCTCTTCCGGACATCGCCGTAGATGGTGTCGTTGAGGATGGCATCCCGGCCGCTACCGAGGGTGGCCTGAACCAGGGCCTGGGTCTCGCCGCGGGCGAAGAGGCCGCTGCCATGGGTGCGGGGCAGCAAGCCGACCTCGGCGCTCAGGGGACGCAGTTCGTCAAGCCCGCGTCCATCGGCGCGCATCTTGCGGTCGAGGATGGCGGCGCGGACGGCCTCCTGCTCGATCTCGCTAAAGGCCGCCTTGAGGAAGAACTCGGCGCGCTCAAGGGCCTCGAAGCGGGGCAACAGGGCGGCGAGCATCTCCGCCTGGATCGGGCCAAGGGCATCGATGCGCTCCTGCTTGGAGAGGAGCATGCAGGCAGATTCGATGCGGCCGCGGCAAAACTCGACCACGGCGGCCTTGACCTCCGGAGGGACCGGCAACAGCTTCGGCGTCGCCTTCGGCTTGCCGGCCTTGGCGGCCAGCTCGACCTGGACAGCGACCATGCCCTTGACCACCTCGTTCGCAAAGCGCAGGGCATCGCGCAGCAAGTCCTCGCTACACTCGTCGGCCTCGCCCTCGATCATGATCACCTTGTCCGGCAAGCCGGCATAGACGAGGTCGAGGGTGCTCGTCTCCATTTGCTTCCGGGTCGGATTGGCGACAAACTTGCCCTCGATGCAGCCCACCCGCACCGCGCCAATCGGCCCCTCGAAGGGCATCGGCGAGACCGCCAGCGCCGCGGAGGCACCAAGCATCGCCAGCGTGTCCGGCAAGTTCTGGTCGTCGGCGCTGAGCACCAGGCCCTGGATCTGGATCTCGTCAAAATATCCCTTCGGGAAGAGGGGACGAATGGGGCGGTCGGTCATCCGGCAGACGAGGATCTCGTTGTCGGTTGGACGCCCTTCGCGCTTGATGTAGCCTCCGGGAATGCGCCCCGCCGCGCTGAACTTCTCGCGGTAGTCGACCTGCAGCGGGAAAAAGTCGGCATCGCCGCGCGGCGGGCCATCGCAGACGGCGACGAGGACGATGGTGTCGCCCTGGCGGACCGTGACGGCTCCCTTGGCGAGGTTGGCGAGCTTGCCGGTGCCGATGGTGATCGGGCGACCGGGTTCGAGTTCGACGGTGACGGTGGTTTCAGCCATGTTCTGGCTCCTTCGTTTCCTGTTTTGGGTTGTGCGCGCCTGCGCCGACCCGACGGGGAAAATGCGGAGCGACAGAATCTGCCCGGCTGGGGACGGTTTCGCGGAATCGCGGTATCAGGCTCTGGCGGATCCGGTCAAGGCCGGGGCCAGGGGCTGATACGGTCCGAATTCCACAAAGACGCCCGCAGCAGTGGGACGATCCTGCGCAGCCGAGTCTTCCCGTGCGGGTCAGAACTGGCGGCGGAGTTTCAGTTCCTCATTCAGCGACGCGTACTTGGCCGGATTTTCCCGGTGGAGATAACGGAGCAGGCGGCGGCGGCGGTTGACCATGGCCAGCAGGCCGCGCCGGGAGCTGTTGTCCTTGCCGTGGGTGCGCAGGTGGTCGGTGAGTTCGGCGATCTTCGCCGTCAACAGGGCGATCTGCACCTCGGGGGATCCGGAATCGCCTTCCTTGCGCCCGTGCTTCTCGATGATCTGCTGCTTGTCCTGGCTTTGCATGCGTCGACTTCGCTTGGGGAGTTGAGGGTTCTCGGTGTTGTGTTGGAGCCGGGAAAATATCCCGGATCCGGGGATTTTCAAGCATCGCCGGGAGATTTTTTCGCGGAAAGCCCCTGTTGACGCGACCAAAAGGGAGAATTATAGTGTTGTTTTGCCATTTGTTCCAAAATTATATCGCTGGAGCAGGAGATGCGCAGACTGCTGGTGACAGGGGCGACGGGACTGGTGGGAGGGGCGGTGACCACCCAGCTGCTGGCCGAGACGGACTGGGAGATCGTCGTCCTGGCCCGCGGACGGGGCAACTCCTCCGCCCGGGACCGGGTCATGCTTGCCCTCCAGGAGCAATGGGGATTCGACGGGTCGACGGTGGACTTTGCCCGCGTCTCCAGCCGCGTCCATGTCATCGAGGGGGATGTCGCGGACGTTGTGCCGGACGAGGAACTCCGGCGCAAGCTCCGCGACATCCGGGCGATGTTCCATTGCGCGGCAGACGTGAACCTGGGCAAGGATCCCTTTGGCCACACCTACCTGAACAACACGACCGGGACCCGGCGCATGCTCGAACTGGCGCAGACGCTGCCGGCACTCGAAAGCTTCCAACTGGTGAGCACGGCCTACGTGGCCGGACGACAAGGCGGCGTGATCCTCGAGGACCGGATGTACCATGCCCCGGTAAACAACTCCTACGAGAAGAGCAAGCGCCATTGCGAGCAGATGGTGCGCGAGGCCGGCCTGCCCTTTTCCATTTACCGCCCCTCGATCGTGGTCGGGCGCCTTTCTGACGGCACCATCCGCAAACCCCTGGCCTTCTACCGCATCCTCGAATTCGTGGGCAAGCTCAAGAAGCACTTCTGCGCCAAGCGGGGCATGTCCCCGGATTCGCCGATGGTCATGCCGTTCCGCCTCCAGGCGGTGCCGACGGACAAGATCTATTTCGTCCCCATCGACTACGTCCAACGCACCATCGCGACCTTGGTGCAGCGGCCGGCGACCAACAAGACCTATCATGTGACGGGACGCTCGCCCGTGGCGACCGAGCACATCGCCACCGTCACCAACGCCCTGCTCAACGTCAGCGGCATCGAGGTCATGGCCAAGGTCCTGCGCCCAAGTCGCGACGAGAAGCTGGTGCAGCGCTTCCTCGCCGACCTGCTGCCCTACTTCTCCTCGGAGGCGCACTTCGATGTCACGAACGTCGCGGCCGAGCTGGGCGACACCTCGCTCGAC
>CAZBDL010000145.1:0-6439 GCA_964490525.1 uncultured Victivallales bacterium
AGGTGCCGGCGCTGCTCATCGACACGGCCGGCCTGCGCCAGCGCCGCCGCGCCGACACCGCCGTCGAGATGTTCAGCATCCTCCGCGCGGAAAGCGCTGTCGAGCGCTCCCAGGTCGTGCTGCTCATCCTCGAGGCCAGCCCCGAAGGCATCGCCCCCACCGCCCAGGACCGCCGCATCGCCCGCATGATCGCGGACGCCGGCCGCGGCTGCGTCGTGGTCGTCAACAAGTGGGACCTGTGCACCGGCATCAAGGCGCCCGACGCCATCGCCCAGGTCCATCACGGCCTGCCCTTCTTGACCTATGCGCCGGTGGTCTTCGTCTCCGCCCGCAACGGCCACGGGCTGGGGCGGATGCTCGACGAGGTCGACACGGTCCGCGCCCAACTCGGCGTCCACCTCTCCACCGGCATCCTCAACCGGGTCATCGGCGACGCCATGACCCGCACCCCGCCCCCCTCCAGCCACGGCCGCTTCCTCAAGGTCTACTACGCCACCATGACCGGCGACATGCCGCCGACCTTCCTGCTCTTCGTCAACGACCCGCGCATCTGCACCCCCAGCTACCGGCAATACTTGATCAAGGCCCTGCGCCGCCAGCTCGGTCTCAACACCCTGCCCATCCGCATCGAACTGCGCGCCCGCACCCGCCGGGAATTCGTCAAGAAGAAAGCGTAACGGGGGAACGCTCGACGCTCAACGTTCAACCTTCATGACCAGGGGCCCATGACCATGGCGCACAACGACAGGACGCCCGCTTCCGCCACCACCTACCAGAGCACCGGCGCCGCCGAGGTGTTCTTCAACGACTTCACCAAAGACGACCCCTGGCGCGTCTTCCGGATCATGGCCGAGTTCGTCGACTCCTTCGAGAAGATGTCGCGGCAAGGCCCCATGATCACCGTCTTCGGCTCTGCCCGCACCCGGCCCGACGAGCAGGACTACCGGCAAGCCGAGGCCCTCGGTCGCCTGATCGTCGCCGAGGGATTCGGCGTCCTCACCGGTGGCGGCCCCGGCATCATGGAGGCCGCCAACAAGGGCGCCTTCGAGGCTGGCGGCGTCTCCATCGGCCTCAATATCGAACTGCCCATGGAGCAGAAGCCCAACCCCTACTTGACCACCGGCATCGACTTCCGCTACTTCTTCATCCGCAAGGTCAACTTTCTCAAATACGCCCTCGGCGTGGTTGTCTTCCCTGGCGGCTTCGGCACCATCGACGAGGCCTTCGAGACCCTCACCCTGGCCCAGACCGACAAGATCAACCGCATCCCCATCGTCCTCGTCGGCACCGCCTTCTGGGCGCCATTGCGCGAGTGGATCGTGGACAAGCTCCTCGGCAGCGGCCGCATCTCACCGGGGGATCTCGACCTCTTCCACCTCGTCGACACCCCCGAGGAGGCGATGGCCCACATCCGCCAGATCCACACCAAGAACGGCCGCCGGTCGACCGTCAAGGCATGACCGGGAGAAGGCAATCGGGGACGAGCAGGAGAAGCAGGAGCCGGAAGCACGGACCGGTCAGCCCCCCGGCGAAATGACTCTCGCCAATGACGGGCTTGGGGGCCAGTCGATCGACTCCAACCGAACCACAAGGAGGCACCATGCACACCAGAACCCTGGGGGCCTCGGGCATCGAGGCGGGAGTGGTGGGATTCGGGGCTTGGGCCGTCGGCGGCTGGGCCTGGGGCGGCGTCGAGGAGCGCGAGGCAATCGCCGCCGTCCATGCCGCCATCGAGGCTGGCTCGAACCTCGTCGACACCGCCCCGATGTACGGCTACGGACGCTCCGAGGAGATCGTCGGCAAGGCCGTCCGCGACCGCCGCGACCGCGTCGTCATCGCCACCAAGTGCGGCCTCGTCTGGAACACCGACCGAGGCGTCTTCCACTTCACGGCGGACAACGCCGGCCCATGCAAGGACGGGCCGATCCGTGTTTACAAGTACCTGGCCCCGAAATCGATCCGCGCTGAGGTCGAGGCCAGCCTGCGCCGCCTCGGCACCGACCGGATCGACCTCCTCCAGACCCATTGGCAGGAGGACACCACCCCGGTCGCCGAGACCATGGGCGAACTCATGCGCCTGCGCGACGAAGGCAAGATCCGCGCCATCGGCTGCTCCAACGCCACCCCGGCGCAGATGGACGCCTACCGCCAGGCCGGACAGCTCGACGCCGACCAGGAGAAGTTCTCCATGCTGGACCGCGGCCACGAGTCCGCCAACCTGCCATACTGCGCCCGCCACGGCATCGCCTTCCTGGCCTATTCTCCCCTGGCCCAGGGCCTGCTCACCGGCACGGTCGGGCCGGAACGGATATTCCCGGAGACGGACATCCGCTCGCGCAAGAAGCGCTTCTCCGCGGCGAACCGCCAGGCGGTTGCCGACCTGCTGACGGCATGCCGTCCGGTCGCCGAACGCCACGGCCTCACCCTGGGCCAACTGGCCATCGCCTGGGCCGCCCATCAGCCCGGCTGCACCCATGTCCTGGCCGGGGCGCGAACCCCGCAGCAGGCCGTCGAGAACGCCCGCGCCGGCGATGCCCGGCTCGCCCCCGACGACCTCGCCATCATCCGCGACGCCATCACGCACCATGCCGCCGACATCCCCGCCTGAAAACCGCCGCCGTCCCGGCTTGCGGGAAAACAGCTCGCAAGCCATTCCTCAGTGAACTCAATGAGTGCCTGAAGGGCCGCGCATGAGAACAATCCGCCATCCGATGATCTTAGGGGCGGGACTCCTGCTCGCGACATTCCCGGGACGATCCCAGGACCGCATGACCGAGAGCGTGACCGACGATGGCCGCAGCAGGTCGATAGCCGTGAGCTCCGCCAAGACGACTCCGGAAGAGGAAGCAGCCGCACTGAAGCAACGGCAAGAGGAGGCGCGGAAGCTCAGGGAAGAGGCCGAGGTGCAGGTGACGCTGGAGGTGCAGGATCCTGGCGACACCTGGGGCAGGGAGAGCCGCTTCGGCCAATGGACGGGCGGGCGGATCTTCGTGAAGGGATCAATCTTGCATCTGTTCTACGCCGAGGAGCAGAAGATGGATCCACGCCAACGGCTTCCGGCGTTCCAAGGCTGGGATTTGCGGTCCCTGAGGAGGATTCTCGCGGAGGAAGGCCGAGAGAGCTTCAAGTCGCGGTTTGGCCAGGAAGGGCTGGCGCGGATGGACGCGCTGCTGAAGAACTCGGACTGGTCGGTCGTGCGCAGCCTGAAGATCGCCGCCAAGCCGCTCGCGACGGCCACAGGCTGGGATTTCCTCAAACTGGACAAGGCCATGGCGATTGAGCGCAACCGCCAAGCCTACGAAATGCTCTATGGCCAGGAAGGGCTGGCGCGCGCCGACGAGGCCGTGCGGAAACAGGATTGGTCGGCGGTATGGCTGACGGTCGATGAATCAGTCGCGCTGTCCGCCCTTTCGTATCTGGTCGGTGGCCCGCCGCTGACGCCAGGGCAGACCATGGGGATTCGCCGGCAACTGGCGAAGGCCGCCGCCAGGGACGCGGCCGTCCATGAGGCATATCAGGCCTGCAAGGCGAAAGCCGGCGATGCCACGGCGATCAAGGCGCTCTTCGACGCGGTTGGCAAATGCGACGATGGACAGGACGCTACCGACGGGGTCTATAACCTGATCGGACATGACGGTTGGTCGGATCGGTGCGTCCTGACCCCCGAACAATGCCGGTACATCAAGCGGCAGAAAATCAAGGATGGGCGAAGCGGCGCAACCGGCTTTTCCAGCTTCGGCCTGTCCGGCATGGTCTCAACCAACGCAGGCACGGTGACCGTCATGCTGAAAATCGAGGAACTGCCCGCCCGCCTGGTGCTCTGGGAATTGATCAAGATGGCCGACCGGCATTTTGGCGAACTGGTGACCTGCTCCATGGATCGCCGCCTCAAGCAGACACCCATCACGGCCAACTTGCAATTCCACCAGATTGAAGACGCCCTGGAACAGCTCGCCGGCCTCGTCGGCGGCGTGTTGGAGCAGGGGCCGAACGGCTTCCGGATTGTCCGCCGGGACGGTACCCCGCCGCCCCCACCGCTCGACCTGCAAGCCGAGGAGGAGAAACTGGCCAGGATGATTGCCGAGGTGCTGACGCTCTTCGCTCAGGAACAGTTCGTGGATGGCATGAACTTGGCCGTCAACCCTGGATTCATGAAAGGGATGGCCAACCGGATCCTGCCGGGGAAGACCGCATCCATCGCCAAGGAAATCTGGCTCCCCGCCTTGCGCGCCATCCATGGCCAGCCCCCGACGTTCATGAACGACGGAGAAACAGCCTTCTATGAGTTCAAATACGCAGCAGGCGACGGGGCGCAGGCGGAAAAAGGCACCCGCCAATATGTCATCTTCACGCTGGACAGCGGACGGTGGGCGCTGAACCGCTTGTCCCCTGCCCCGCCAGATGAGATGCCCATGCCCGGAGACGCTCCCGGCGCCGACGCAAAGTGACCCCATTCATGCGAGTTCACGTCGACAGACTAGACCCCCGATCAGTTTCGGGGCATCTCCTGAAGCATCTCGCCACCGACGGCTTCAGTCCCCCGGCCGAGGTCGCCCGGCTGGGCCGGGTCGCCAGCCTCCACGTCGCACTCCGCGGCCTCTGCCGCCAGTGCCTGGAAAAGCGCCGCTGACCAGCCCCCCTGCTTTTCGCCTTAGATAGTAATAATTACTAACCAATACCCGATATACATTGCCATCCAGTGACAAGGCGTCACGAAGCCGTGGTCCGACAATCCGCATGCCAGGGAGGCCCTCATGGTGTAGAAAGCAACTGGACGTTCCCTTCATCCCGTCCGTCCCCCAAAAGGCCATCAACCGCCCAACCAAGACGCACAAGGAGCTGATCATGTCGAACGACAAGTACACATCCATTGTAAACCTTGACTTCCAGTACGCGCATCGATTCATGAACTGGCCGTGCGAGGCAAAGCACCTTCACGGGCACTCGGGCCTCCTGACGATTGAACTTGAAGACGCCGTCGACCCGGTGACCGGATTTGCGCACGCGTGCAAGCAGGGGTTCAAGAAGGCATGGGAGGTCTGCGACCACTTCCACCACGCGACCCTGTTCCAGGAGGGCGACCCGCTGCTTGAGGCGGTGCTTGCCGTCTACAAGAAGGAAGGCATCAACAACGACCCGGAGCATTGCGTCCCGCTCAAGAAGATCGACCACCCGCTGGCCTGGTCATATCCGGAATACCGGATCGTCGTGACCAAGAAGGTCTCCACCTGCGAGAACCTCTGCGAGCTGTTCCACGCGCTCCTCAAGGACAAGATGCCGATCAAGAAGATCACGTTCCGCTCTTCATCGATGAACGCCGCATCGAAGGAGTTCAAGCGCTAATCCCCGGTTCATGCTCTTGACGCCAACCAAGAACGCTCAACGCTCGGCATTCGACGCGCCACGTTCACGCAAGCGGACGAGGTCGTAGGGAGCCGTGAGTTGAGCGTTCGCAAAGGAGCAGAAGATGCCCCATGCCTTTGTTGTTGCAGCCCTGCCGCTCCTGGCGCACCTGCAATCTCCCGAGTGCCGTCCGACGGCATCGCCCATGGATCTGAGATCCGCAACTCGGTGCGGATTGTCCGTGATCCGCGTCGAGGCACCTCCGGAGACCGGCCTGGTGGCCAGTCATCGGCATCGGGACATGGGGGGGAACACGAGCATTGCCAACGACACCGGCTTCAAGATAAAGGATGGTGGCCAAGGGTATTACACCGCCCCCTATCCGGACGGAACCGAGGTTCCCTACATCAAGCGCAACCGCGACCTGGGCCAGGTCTTCACGTGCAGAGCCGCTGCCCCGGCGCTTCTCGAGTCCGTGACGGTGGCCACGGGCCCCGGGGACAACGTCATCCGCCCGGGCATGTATGGGCAGGCGGTCGCCCTCCAGTTCTTCGAGGTCTTGGGCGAGCCCGTCCTGCATCAGAACGGATCGGTCGATGGGCTTAAGGCAACGCACGGCTGGCCGCACCGGTATGGCGCCATTGACCATATTCGGGACGACTACTACAACGGGCTGTCGTTCAGGCCCTTGGCGGTGGCGACGGGCGGGATGTTCCCGCTGGCCGCGGACTTCGGCTTCGCCCCCGGCACCGTGCCGTTCCCCGGCGATCCGAAGCTGAAGCTGCAATACCTGCGATGGACCGTGTCGGATGATGCGCACATCGTCCTGCATCCCGGGCGACGGTATGGCTTCCTGCTGCTGATTGTCAACGAGGGGGCGGAACGTGGATTCACGATCGCGAATGTCGGAGACAACCGCGGCACGGAGGACTACGTCGGCGGATTCGGCATCCGCCGCGAGGGGAACGGGGCGATGCCACCGCCCCGCGCCTTCCCGGAATTTCCCATCGACCATCCGGAGAATGCCGCTGCGCTGTCGGCAGCGCGCTTGCCCGCCGATTTCGTGAAGCGGCTGGCGATGCCCATCGGCACCGAG
>CAZBDL010000145.1:6514-7899 GCA_964490525.1 uncultured Victivallales bacterium
AGAAGCGGCTGGCGATGCCCATCGGCACCGAGGGCTATCCGGATGTCTGCACCTACCGCGACTGGGAGTTCTACGTGCAGACCCGACCATTGCCGGTTCCCTAGCCGGGGGCCTGCCCACCCGGCCTTCCTTGGCCTGTTGTTTTTACGGTTCTTCTTGCCTCTATTGCGCTTGTCATGAATTTGCGGGGAAGGTGAATTTGCGGATGCCGGTTCTCCATGAGGAGATCTTGTTCCAGGGATGGGCAGACAACCGATCGGCCGCCAGGGCGAATTCCCCGTCGCCGGTCCCTTGCGCCGCCAGGCTCAGAAGATATGCCGCCGAGGGCCGCGAGAACGTTTCGATCTGGCGATGTCGCCAGGCCTTCTCCCCAAGGCAATAAGGCAGCATCCAGCGGATGGCGGGGATGATGCCATGCCCATCCTGGCGTTGCCGATGCCACAGGTCGATGCCCACCTGCCGGGCAAGCTGGGCGAGAATCGCCAATCCCGTCAGGTTGAAGGTGCAGTAGGACATGGACAGGGTTCGGGCAAGTTCGTGGGGCTGGCTGCCGTCGGCGCCGATTTGCGAGTCAATGCGTGAAAAGGTGAACGCCTCGATATGGCGGCGGGCGGTTTCCGGCCTGCCGCAGAAGATGGCGAAACTCGCAACCTGCGCATCGTACCACATGCCGTGATTGTTGTGCTGGCCGCATTCATCTCGTCCAGGTTCGCTTTCCAGGAGCCAATCGAGATATTCCGCCATCCATGCCTTCAGTCCGTCAAGGTCGGCGGGTGTCCAATTGCCGTTGAATGGCAGATGATGAAGCGCGTCAAGCAGATGGCACAGGGGGCCGGTATCAATCAGGCCAATGCCGCGGCCTTCGCATATCCCGGGAATGAACTGAGCATACCTGAGATGAGGGTTCATTCTGGTCGCCGGATCGATGAACCAGCAACGGAGCAGTTTCCCGGCGTGGCATGCGGCACGTTCCGCGCCGGATGAAGACGCCCAGAGGATCAGGCAGGTTACGGTGTCGCAAAGCCACTCGATCCTCGCCCGGTCGGATTCATAATGCTCGGGATTGGTCTTGCCGTCGCGCCTGATGTAGGGCAGGCCGTCGGGCTTCTCCGGATCCGGCCACCAGTATGGCGCCTGGCTGACATAGTCGTTCGGCGCGCCGCCGCGCTTGGGCAGGGGGTTGTCGACCACGCTGATGCGATTAATCATCAGGCATTTCGCGCCCTCTGCACCAAGAAGGCCGGCGGATTCGGCGTCCCCGGAAAGCTCCTCGCGGAATTTAAGCCATAGGTCATGGCCGGTGATGAACGATGCATCGCGGGGCATGGTAAATTCACTCCACCGGGATTCGCCAGATGACTACGCCGGGGCAATCCGGCTCAACG
>CAZBDL010000146.1:0-7874 GCA_964490525.1 uncultured Victivallales bacterium
CGAGCGAAGCCTCGCGCAAGGTAGGAGCCCGCTCCCGCGGGCGAACCTCTGTCTCCCGAAGAGCCAAGACGAGCACGAGGACGACCACGATAGAGAAAGATGACCCATGACCCATCACGACATCTGGATTCTAGCGGAGCAGCAGGGCGGGCGGATCCTGCGGATCTCGCACGAGCTGCTGACCCGCGGATTGGGCCTGAAGGCGCAGCGCGGCGGACGGCTCTGCGCGATGATCTTTGGGCATAACCTGGCCGAGGAGGATCTGGCCGACCTGGTCGCGCGCGGTGCCGACCGGGTGCTCGCCGTCGAGGCCCCGGAGCTGGCGCACTTCCTGGTCGAGCCCCATGCTCGCTGCCTGCGGGCGATGATCGACGAGTTCCGTCCGGAGATCATCCTGGCTGGTGCTACCTCCACCGGCCGCACTCTCCTGCCCTATGTCGCGATGACCGCGCACTGCGGCCTGACCGCCGACTGCACCGGCCTCGACATCGAGGAGGGCACCGGCCACCTGCTTCAGACCCGGCCGGCGATCGGCGGCAACATCATGGCCACGATCAAGACCCCCGACCACCGGCCGCAGATGGCGACGATCCGGCCGCGCTCGACCCCGCCCGCCCCGCCGCAGCCCGGACGCACCGGCGAGATCATCCGCCGGGACGCCTCCGCCGACCTGCTCGCCAGCCGCATCGTCCGCACCGGCTTCACCCCGGACGAGGAGGAGCATGGCCTGCAGGAGGCCGATGCCGTCGTCTGCGTCGGACGTGGCATCAAGCGGGCCGAGAACCTCGCCCTCGCCCGCGCCCTCGCCGAGGCCCTTGGCGCCGCCCTCGGCGCGACCCGCGACGTCGTCGACCGCGGCTGGCTCAGCTATCCCCATCAGGTCGGCCTCAGCGGCAAGACCATCAGCCCCAAGCTCTACATCGGCATCGGCGTTTCCGGCTCCATCCAGCATCTCGCCGGCATCCAGACGGCGGAGACCATTGTCGCCATCAACCAGGATCCCGAGGCCCAGCTCTTCAAGGTGGCGGACGTCGGCTTGGTCGGCGACCTCTTCGCCATCGTCCCGGCCCTGACCGCCGCGGTCCGCGCCGGCCAGCAACCCTTCGCCGAACCCGGCGCCCAGAGGAGGGCATAGCCATGGCCAGTCCCGTGGACACGTCCCGCTACCGGCCGGTGACCCCGGCGATCATCGCCGAGCTGAAGGCGATCGTCGGTGACCGGCATGTCATCCATGACGATCCGGAAAAGCTCGAACCCTTCTCCCACGACGAGATCCCGGGCACCGACTACCGGAGCATGCCCGAGGCCCTGGTTCGCCCGCGCACGGCCGCCGAGATCTCGGCGATCATGAGGCTGGCCAACCGCGAAATGGTGCCGGTGACCCCGCGCGGTGCCGGCTCCGGCCTCTCCGGCGGCGCCGTCCCGGTGTGCGGCGGCATCGTCCTGCTCGTTGACCGCATGAACACCATCCTCGAGGTCGACCGCGAGAACATGATGATCGTCGTCGAGCCCGGCGTCGTCGCCAACGACATCAACGAGCACCTCAAGGACCATGGCCTCTTCTATGCCGGCTACCCGATGAGCATGGAGACTTGCTTCATCGGCGGCAACGTCGCCGAGAACGCTGGCGGCGGCAAGGCTGTCAAGTACGGCGTCACCAGCCGCTATGTCCTCGGCCTCGAGACCGTCCTGCCCACCGGCGAGATCGTCGAGCTCGGCGGCAAGCTCGTCAAGGACGTCACCGGCTACAACCTCGTCCAGCTCATGGTCGGCTCCGAGGGCACCCTCGGCATCTTCACCCGGATCATCCTCAAGCTGATCCCGCGCCCGAAGTTCCAGGTCGACCTGCTCTGCCTGTTCCCAACCTCCGAGGCGGCGATCGGCACGGTGCCGAAGATGATGACCGAGAGCGGCGTCATCCCGACCTCGATCGAGTTCATGGACCGGACCTCGGTGCAGTCCTCCTGCACGTACCTGAACGAGACCCTGCCCTACGAGAACTGTGGTGCGATGCTGCTGATCACGGTCGATGGCTCGGACCGGGACGTCGTCGAGCGCGAATATGAGATCCTCGGTGAGTTCTGCCTGGCCCACGGGGCGCAGGAGGTCTATGTGGCCGACAACGCCACCACCTCTGAGCGGATCTGGAAAGTGCGCCGCAACATTCCCGAGGCCCAGAGCCTGACCTGCTCGATGCAGTGCGGCGAGGACCTCGTCGTGCCCCCCGCCGCCATCCCCCGCACGATCGCGAAGTTTGCGGAGCTGGCGGCGAAGCACGGGGTGATCATCCCCTGCTACGGGCATGCCGGCGACGGCAACATCCATGCCCGCATCGGCGCCCCCAAGGACTGGACCCGGGAACGCTGGAAGCAGACCCTCCCGGTCATCCTCAACGACCTCTATGCGATGATCCGCGAGGAGGGCGGACGCATCTCCGGCGAGCACGGCATCGGCCACAAGCGCAAGGACTACATGCGCTGCGTCGTCTCCGCGGAGTACATCGACGCCCTCCGCGCCGTCAAGCGCGCCTTCGATCCCAAACTCATCCTCAATCCCGGAAAGATCTTTGATCCATGAAATCCATGCTCCTGACCGGCATCGACCAGATGGAACTGGGCGAGATCCCGACCCCGGAGATCCGCCGTCCGACCGATGTCCTGATCCGCATGAAGGTCGTCGGGGTTTGCGGCTCTGACGTCCACTACTACGCCACTGGCCGCATCGGAAGCCAGGTCGTGAAATATCCCTATCCCGTTGGCCATGAGGGGGCGGGGATGGTCGAGAAGGTCGGACCGGCGGTGACCCGGGTGAAACCCGGCGACCGCATCGCGGTCGAGCCGGCGATGTCCTGCGGGACCTGTGACCAGTGCCTGGCCGGCCGTCCCCACACCTGCCGCACGCTCCGCTTCCTGGGTTGTCCCGGGCAGGCCGAGGGTTGCATGGGCGAATTCCTGGTCATGCCCGAGGAATGCTGCTTTCCGATCCCCGAGAGCATGACGCTGGAGCAGGCGGCCCTCTCCGAGCCGCTGGCCATCGGCGTCTACGCGGTGCGCCGTTCGGTGCCGATGCAGGGTGCGCGCATCGGCATCCTCGGCTTCGGGCCGATCGGCCTGAGCGTGCTCTTCGCCGCGCGGGCCCATGGCGCCGCCAAGGTCTACGTCTCCGAGAAGCTGCCCGCGCGCATCGCCGCCGCCCGCCAGGCCGGCGCCGATTGGGCGGGCAGTCCGGACGATGACAAGGTGGTCGAGGCCATCAAACGGGCGGAACCGCTCGGCCTCGACGTCGTCTTCGAGTGCTGCGGCCAGCAGGAGGCCCTGATCCAGGCGATCGATATCCTGAAGCCCGGCGGCAAGGTCATGCTCATCGGCATTCCCCCGACCATGGACTTCTGGCAGCTCCCGGTCGACCTCACCCGCCGCAAGGAGATCTGCGTCCAGAATGTCCGCCGCCAGGTCCATTGCGTTGAGGAGGCCCTCGAACTCATCGCCACCGGCCAGGCCCCAATGGAGAAGTTTGCCACCCACCGCTTTCCCCTGGCGCAGACCAAGGCGGCGTTCGACCTCGTCGCAGGCTACCGCGACGGCGTCATGAAGGCGATGATCGAGATCTAGGAGTTTCCCCTCCCCACTCCTCGTGCTCGTGCTCGTAATCGTAATCGTATATTGCCTTCTCGCTAAATAGAAAATGGGTCCAATGAAATTCGATCATGAAAAACTTGACGTGTATCGAGTATCGATCGAATTTGTTGCCTGGTCTTTCAATCTGTGCAATGGCTTGTCGGGAAATCATCGCCATGCACGAAGGTTTGTGGAGCCATTGGCCTGGAGCAGGCCGAAGCGGGCAAGGACATGCTGATACGGGTAGTCTCCATGCTTTCACGGATGACCGAAAGGAAATCAGGGATCAGAGAAGAGCCGGAAGAGTATGGCGCAGAGGAAATCGAGCACGAGCACGAGAACGAAACCGGAAACGACTCAAACCATACGAACCACGGATTCACGCCATGAACGACCCGCGCAACCTCGCCGCTCTGTCCGACTTCTCGCCTGAAGTCCGCCGTCGGGCCTTGGCGGAACTGGCCACGGGCATCGACCCGGCGGCCCCGGCCACGACCGCCAACCACAATCTGCACTTCCACTCGTTCTTCTCGTACAATGCGGAGGGCTGGTCGCCGTCGCGCATCGCCTGGGAGTCCCGCCAGGCCGGGCTCTACGCGGCGGGGCTGTGCGACTTCGATGTGCTTGACGGGCTCGACGAGTTCCTCGCCGCCTGCGACCTGCTCGGCCTGCGCGGCACCGTCAACGTCGAGACCCGCGCCTACCTGGCGGAATTCGCCGCCGCGGACATCAATTCCCCCGGCGAACCGGGCGTCACCTACATCATGGGCGGTGGCTTTGCGGCCATGCCCCGCCCCGGCACCCCGGCGGCGGCGGGCCTGGACGGCTACCGGCGACGCGCCCAGGAGCGCAACCTGGCCCTGGTTTCCCGGATCAATGCGAACCTCGCGGAATTGGCGATCGACTACGGGCGCGACGTCGTCCCGCTCAGCCCGGGAGGATGTCCGACCGAGCGGCACATCGTCAGCGCCTATGTCAACCGGGCGGCAACGCTGCATCCGCAGGCAGACGCCCTGGTCGCGTTCTGGGCCGGGCTCCTGGGCGGCGATGCCGCCGCGGCCGCCAAGCTGCTCGCCGACCGTCCGGCGCTCGAGGAGAAGGTGCGCTCGAAGCTGGCCAAGCGCGGCGGCCTCGGCTACGAGGCGCCGACGCCCAAGACCTTCCCCACGGTCGAGGACTTCGTGGCCTGGGTGACCTCCTGCGGGGCCATCCCGATGGTCACCTGGCTCGACGGCACCAGCGCCGGCGAGAAGGACGCCAAGGCGATGCTGGACTGCCTCTGCGCCAAGGGCTGCGCCGCCCTCAACATCGTCCCCGACCGCAACTGGAACCTCAAGGATCCGGCGGAGCGCGCGGTCAAGGTCGCGAACCTCGCCGCCATCGTCCGCGAGGCCGATGCCCTGGGCCTGCCGATCAACATCGGCACCGAGATGAACCGCGCCGGCCTGCCATTCTGCGACGACCTCGGCGGCGAAGTCCTCAAGGCGCATCGGGACAGCTTTGTGCGCGGCGCTGAGATCATGGTCGGCCACACCCGGCTCCTGCGGTATGCAGGCTTTTCCTACATCGGGGCGGAGGCCGCAGCGGCATATCCGGACGTCCATTGCCGCAACGCGTTCTTCCGGACCGTCGGTGCCCTGCCGCCGCCGTCCGCCGCCGTGCGCTCGCGCCTGGCCGAGGCAGGCCCGCAGAAGGCCCATGCCATGATCGCCGACGCCGCCCGCAACGGCACCTGGTAAAGGCCAATGTCAACTGCACATGCCATAGAGTCGCCCCATGCCCTACATCATCTTCTTCATTCGGGTATATCTCGCCGTCGCACTGCTTGGTGTCCTCGGGCTGATGCTGATCTGGAAGGGCATCACCGGGGACATCACGAAGGCGCCCCTCGGCGACAATCTCGTCCCGCGCTGGACGTACATCCTGGGCGGATGCATTCTGTTGCTTTTTCCGGTCATGCTTGTGCTCGTCAGGACCGACGCGGGGAGGTCCTGGCTTGGACTGTCCTGATGGGCTTAAGGTTCCTTGAACACCCCGGAGGGGTTACAGACATTAGCCCGGGGTTGAGCGAAGCGACACCCCGGGAAGAAGCGACACCCCGGGAATACCATGAAACAAGTTGATCACCACCCTGGAGGGGTGGAAGAACCCTTCTAACCAATCAAGGACAGCATCATGAAGGCAGCGGTCATCAAGGCTCCCGGGAAGATTGTCGTGGAACAGGTGGCGGATCCCGTGCCGGGGCCGGGGGAGGTCCTGCTGAAGGTGGAGGCCTGCGCGCTGTGCGGCACCGACCAGCGGGTGCTCTCGGGCGAGAAGCATGTGGACGTGCCGATCGTTGGCCATGAGATTGCCGGGACGGTCGCGGTCGTCGGCCCGGGCGTCGCCACCATCGCGCCCGGCGAGCGCTATGCGGTGCAGACGGTGATCGGCTGCGGCGCCTGCCCGATGTGCGGGCAAAGCCAGGAGAACCTCTGCGAAAAGGGGTTCAAGGCCATGGGCTACCAGTGGAATGGTGGCTTTGCCGAGCTGCTGGTGATGCCCAAAGTGGCGGTGGACCAGGGCTGTCTGATCCCGATCCCGGAGGCCATGGGGGCGGTGCCCGCGACTCTCATCGAACCCCTGTCCTGCTGCGTCAACGGCATGCGCCACATCCCGTTCGAGGGCATGAGGTTGGCGGTGGTCTTCGGCGGCGGCATCATTGGGGTGCTGAACGGGCTGGTGGCGAAGGCGCGGGGCTGCCGCGAAGTCGCCATTGTCGACGTCTCGGCGGAGCGGCTCGCGCTGCTGCGCCGCCTTGGCCTGCCGTTCGACCATTTCCTCGACAGCCGCGCCGGCGACCCCGTGTCGGGGTCGTCCTGAAGATGCTCGCCCGCGCCGGGCACCTTTCGATCTTTGCGGGCATGCCCAAGTCCGATCCGGTCGAGCCCCTCGACCTGAACCTGATCCACTACCTCGAACTGCACCTCCACGGCGCCAACAGCTCGGTCCGCCGCGACTATCTCGAGGCACGCGACCTGATCGCCAACGGACGGATTCCCGCCGACGCCCTCGTCACCCACACCTTCCCCCTCGACCGCTTCCACGAGGCCGTCCAGATTCAGGGAGACCCCGCCGCCGGGGCCCTCAAGGTCGTCGTCGTGCCGTGAGTACATCCTGCCCAATCAAGCCCTGGAACCTGGAGCTTGGCACAAGTGCCCGGTATGCCGGTTTCGCCGAAACCGGCACGGCCTGCGACGACGTTCACGTCCCGTCAGCCGCCACCCCGATGGCGCTTTCGGCGAAAGCGCCATACTGACTTGTTCCATGTAAAAATATTCATGGGACGATTAGCATATGCTGACGAGTTGACGAGACAACTAACCAAGGAGTCCCCATGCACCTGATCTCGGCCCACCGCTCCGCCATCGAGACCTTCGTGAAGGTCTGCCATCGCCTGGCGGCGAACCGCTTCGTCACCGCTTTTGGCGGCAACCTCGCCTGGAGGCTGGAGGAAGATCTCATCCTCATCACGCCGACCCAGATGTACAAGGGCGACATCGGCATTGAGGACGTCGTCCTGATCGACCGGGCCGGGGAGACGGTGGCGGGCACGCGCCGTCCGACCGGCGAGAAGCCGATGTACCTGAAGTTCTTTGCGGACCGCCCGGACATCGTCTCGGTGATCCACTGCCATCCCCCGTGCGTCTGCGCAGCGGCGATCCTGGACGACCCGGACTTCCTGATGCGGCCCTACTATCCGGAGACGGTCACGGAGGTCGGGCCGGTGCCGGTGGTCCCCTATGCCGAGCCGCTGACGCAGGCGCTGGCCGATCGCTTCGCCCCGTTCCTGCCGCGGCACAACAGTTTCCTGATGGAGAACCACGGGCTGGTGACGATGACCCGCGGCGACATCTACTGGACCCTGTTGACGGTGGAACTGCTTGAGGCCTCGGTGGACTCGATGCTCAAGGCGAAGGCGGTCGGGAAGCTCAAGGAACTGACGCCGCAGGCGGTGCGCGACCTCGGCAACGTCATGCGCACCCGCGACCTGCCCCTGTTTGGCGCGCCCGGCGTGAATCCCTCCCTCGAGGCGGCGTACAATCTCGCCTGACCATGGCGCCGCCGCTTGCAGTGGCGCCTTCAGGCGCTATTGATGGGGTTGCCGCAGGCTTAATACACGTGGACATAAATACGACGACATATCAATCGTAATCGTCCTCGTCCTCAGTCCCGAGCGGTCCAGCGCCTCGGGACGGTCCTCGTCCTCGAAATCCC
>CAZBDL010000147.1:0-7859 GCA_964490525.1 uncultured Victivallales bacterium
CCAGTGTTCGTGTCGATCGGCTACTCGGCCTGCCACTGGTGCCACGTCATGGCCCATGAATCGTTCGCCGACCCCGAGGTGGCGGCCCTGCTCAACCGGGACTTCATTGCGGTGAAGGTCGACCGGGAGGAGCATCCTGACGTCGACCACTTCTACATGACGGCGTGCCAGTTGCTGACGGGGGGCGGGGGCTGGCCGCTGACGGTGGTGGCGACGCCGGAGCGCGAGCCCTTCTTTGCCGGGACATACTTTCCGCGCGAATCCTCGCCGACGCGGATCGGCATGCTCGACCTGCTGCCGCGGCTGGCGGCGGTCTGGAAGAAGGATCACGGCAAGGCGACGACCTCGGCGGCGCAGATCGTCGCGGCGATGCGGCAGGTGGCTGACCGTCCGTCCACCGACTGCCTGCCCGAGGGTCTGCCAGCGCTGGCCGTGCGCCAGTTGGCCGAGGTGTACGACGCGGAGCATGGCGGCTTCGGCCCGGCCCCGAAGTTCCCGGTGCCGCATCAACTGGTGTTCCTGCTGCGCCATGGCCGCCGTCACGGCGATGGCCAGGCGCTGGCGATGGCGACGGAGACCCTGCGCCGCCTGCGCCGGGGCGGCATCTGGGATCATCTCGGCTTCGGCTTCCACCGCTATGCGACCGACCGCGCCTGGCTGGTCCCCCACTTCGAGAAGATGCTCTACGACCAGGCCCTGCACCTGCTGGCCTTGGCCGAGGCCTGGCAGGCCGTCGGCGACCCCGAGTTCGCCCGCACCGCCCGCGAGGTCGCCACCTACGTGCGCCGGGACCTGGCCGCGCCGGGCGGCGTCTTCTGCACCGCCGAGGACGCCGACAGCGAGGGCGAGGAGGGGCGCTTCTACGTGTGGACCGTCGCCGAACTGCACGAGGCGCTGCCGCCGGACCAGGCGGCCATGGCCGAGCAACTCTTCCGCACCGATCCCGGAGGGAACTGGCGGGTCGAGGCGAGCGGACAGCGCAACGGCACCAACATCCTCCACCTCGCCCCCGACGCGCCGCTGCCGGATGCGGCCGGCGAGGCGATCCGGGAACGCCTGCTGGCCCGACGGTCGCGGCGGTCGCGTCCGGGCCTTGACGACAAGATTTTGGCCGACTGGAACGGCCTGATGATCGCCGCCCTCGCCCGGGCTGGCACGATTCTCGGCGACGACGCCATGGTGGCCGCCGCCATCGCCGCCGCCCGCGCCCTGAACGCCACGCTGCGGACGGGACCGGGCCGCCTGTTGCACTGCGCCCCGGACATTCCCGGGCAACTGGCCGACCACGCCCATCTCGCCTTCGCCATGCTCGAACTGCACCAGGCCACCCTCGATCCCGCCTGGCTGGCCGAGGCCATCGCCCTTCACCAAACCCTGGCGGCGGACTTCGCTGATCCCGGCGGCGGCTTCTTCCTGGCGGCCGCCGATGCCGCGCCCCTGCCGCTCCGCCTGCGCGACGACCACGGCGGCGCCTTGCCGTCGGGGAATGCCGTCGCGGCCGACAATCTCCTGCGCCTTGCCGCCCTGACCGGCGAGCCTGCCTGGCAACGCCAGGCGGAGGGAACTCTGCGCTCGCTGGGCGAGTCCCTGCGCCGGTCCCCCGCCAGCCATGCCTTTGCCCTGCTGGCCCTCGGCCGCCTGGCCGACGACGACGGCACGGTGGTCGTCGCCGGCTCGCCCGACGCCCCCGTCACCCGAGCCCTGGTCGCCGCCGCGCGCGCCGCCCATCCCGACGCCCTTCTCCTGCTGCGTCCGGACCATGGCGGCGACGAAGCAACGCCCCCGCCCATCTGCGCGCTCGCCCCGTTCACCCTGGCCCAACGCATGGTCGACGGCCAGCCAGCCGCATACCTCTGCCGGGGCCAGGCCTGCCAGCCGCCCGTCACCGACCCGGCCTGCTTTCCGGACGCCCAGTGTCGCGGAGGGCGGAAAATTATAGTATAGTGACGCCGAACGCCGTCACGAACCAATGGCACGAAGATAAGCCAGAGGAACTATTCAAGTCGCCATAGTGCCGAGCTGGGGCTCAGCGTTCCCAGGAGCTTATCTCAGTGCCATTGCCGTCACGAACGCCCATCTTCACCCGCCGAGAAGGATTGCCGCCATGGACATTGCCGCCCGGGTCTCACTGACCATTGCCCTGCCCGAGATCAGGCCGCCGGTCTGGCGCGAGATCATCGTGCCGACGGACATTCCCCTCGACCGCCTGCACGACGTCTTCCAGATCGCCATGGGCTGGCAGGACTGCCACCTCTACGAGTTCACCATCGGCGACCGGCGCTTCTCCGAGGATCCCGATGACGGCGAGCCGGCCGGCGCCGTCCGGCTGGGCGAAGTCCTCGTCGAGGCGAACGGCGTCTTCGCCTACACCTACGACTTCGGCGACGGCTGGCAGCACCTGGTCAAGGTCTCCGAGCCGAAGCCCGAGGACGACGACGTGCAGTTCGGTGTGGTGGTGTGCGTGGACGGCAAGCGGGCCTGTCCGCCGGAGAACATCGGCGGGCCGCCCGGCTACGAGGAGTTCTGCGAGGCGATCAAGGACAAGCGGCATCCGGACCACCAGGACATGAAGCAGTGGTATGCCGACGTCACCGGCGCCGCCACCCCGTTCAAGCCGGAGGCCTTCGACCCCGAGCGGGTCAATTGCGAACTTCGCAAGTATCTGCGCTGGAACCGTCCGCGTCCGCTGATCTGGGCCTATTGAGGCGGGCCGGGAGGCGCCTCCGGGCATCCACCCCGGGCTCCTTCATGGCGTCTCGTCCTCTCCCCTCCGGGGTGCCGGGTCGGCGGCGAAGACCACCAGGTCGAGGAAGCTCCAGGCCCAGGCGGCGAGGCCGGCGAGGACGCCGAGTCCGACCTGGGCGAGACGGATGGTGCGCAGTGGCTCGTCGGGGCCGTCGCCCAGCAGGTTCCGGAGGTTTTCCGCCAAGGGCGAAAGGGTCTCCCATGCCGCCCAGGCGAAGCCGCCCAGGGTGATGGCCAGGCAGGCCAGGCCGACGCCCCAGCGGCGCAGGCGGAACTGCCCCAGCCCAGGGGCGACGAGGTTGAGGGTCAGGGCCTGCCAGCGGCGCCGCTCCATGGGTCACTCCGGGGCGGGGACGCCGAGGGTGGCGAGGTCGGCAAGAATCTCGTCGGCATTGTCCGTCGGGCTGGCCTGCGGGTAGACCTTGGCGACCGTCCCTTCGGGCGTGATCAGGAAGGTCGTGCGGGCGGTGAGGGGCACCAGCCCCCCCAGTCGTCCCCAGACGCCATAGGCCCGGACGACGGTCCGGTCGCCGTCCGCAAGCAGCGGGAAGGTGAGGTTGTGCTTGCTGGCGAAGGCACGATGGCTGGCGACGGAATCGGGGTTGATGCCGAAGACGCGCACACGGCGGGCCGTGAAGTCCGCGAGGCGGTCGCGCATGGTGCAGGCCTGGCGGGTGCAGCCGGGGGTGTCGTCCTTCGGATAGAAGTAGAGGACCACCCACTGTCCACGCAGGTCGCGCAGGGCATGGACCATGCCGTCCTGGTCGGGCAGGGCGAAGTCCGGCGCGGGGTCGCCGGCCTTGGGGGGCATGGGATTGGCCGCCTTGTCCTCGTCCGCGGCGTGGGTGCAGGCCACCAGCAACATGGCCAGCGCCGCCAGCCCGAGCAGGATGGCCCCCGTCATCGGCAGGATGGTCTTCATGGTCTCGCTCCTTGTTATTGCCTCTGTCGCAGTTGCCGTGGGTAGCCTATAGTCGCCAGGAACGTTCCCCTTTTCTTCTCCTTCTCCTTCTCCTTCTTGTCCTCGTCCTCGTCCTCGTCCTCGGATTGGTTTTTCGGGAGACAGAGATTCGCCCGTCCGCCAGCTGGCGGACGGGCTCCTACCTTGCGCGAAGCTTCGCTTGTCCTCGTCCTCGCTGTGTCCACCATCCTGTGAATGCGGAAGAATCCACATTAGTAATGCTTACTGCTCCCCGCTCACCGCTCCCCCGCTCACTGCTTACTGCTTACTGCTCCCCGATCACTGCTCACTGATTACCGTTCACTGATTACCGTTCACTGCTCACTGCTCACCAGCCTGCGCCCCACTGTTCGCGGCAGGCGATGGTGCCGCGGGGCAAACGTTCGCGGGGCGGAGCGGCCTCGGCGGGATGTCCGACGGCGATCAGGGCGACGACCTCGATGCCGCGCGGCATGCCCAGGATGCGGCGGACGAGGCGCGGCCGGATCCAGCCGATCCAGCAGGTGCCCAGGCCGGCCGCCTGCGCCGCCAGCACGAAGTGTTCCCCGGCGATGCCGCAGTCGACCAGATGATAGGGGATGCCGGAGAGCAAAGGGGCGGCACGGTGGGTGACGAGATCCCGTTCCGCCGCCAGCGCGACCAGCACCGGAGCCTCGCGCAGCCAAGGCATCGGGATCCCGGGCAGCAGGGCTTCGCGGCACAGGCGCTCGCGGTGCGCGGCCTCGCGAACCACCACGAAGCGCCACGGCTGCCGGTTGCAGGCGGAGGGGGCCAGGCGGGCGGCCTCCAGACAGGCCGACAGAACTTCGTCGGCGACCGGACGGTCCGGCGCGTAGTGCCGACAGCTCGTCCGCTGGCGGGCCAGATCCAGGAAGGCGTCCGGATTCACAGCCCGAAGACGGCCCGGGTCTGCTGCTTGGCGACCTCGACCTCGTCTTCCCAGACGCCGAGCCCGGTCTTCAGGTCGGTGAGCACCATGTGAAAGTAGAAGTACGACTCGCTGTCGCGGCCCTGGACCGTCCGTTGCTGGGTGATCTCGCCGGAGAGGCTGTAGTCCGGGGAGATCACCGTGCCCATCGGCTGGACGGTGCGCTGGTCGAACATCTCGTCGTCCTGCAGCTCGCGCACCTGCCGCGTGGCCGCGTCCTCCGCCCCCTGCGCCCCCACCGCCGTGGTGGTGATCGCATTGCCCGAGCGCAGGATCGAGGTGCGGATCTTCTGCGTCAGGATCTGCGTGTTGATGTGCTGCGAGGTCGAGTTGCGCACCGTGCTCACCATGATCACCGACTTGCGCCCGTCCGCCCGGTCCAGCACCCCCGCCTGCAGCAGCGAGTTGATCGACTTCTCCGCCGCCATCTGCCAGTCCTTGAAGTTGATGTCGTCCGTCGTCGTCAGGCCCTCGTTCCCGGTCGGATCGATGCGGTGCGGCGTCGTCCCGCACCCGGCCTGCAGAACCACAAGCACGACGGCAAGCGGCAACAGCCAAGCTCTCATGGCGGCTCTCCTCCTGTGGGGATTCCTTGATCCAAACTCTATCCCGCGCCCGCCGCGAATGCAACCCGGCCCTTTTGACACGGCGGGAAACCGGGGTATGGTATCGCCCGCGCCCGTTCGAGGGCGCCCTTGCCCGTACGGTGGTTGTAGCTCAGTTGGTTAGAGCGCCTGGTTGTGGCCCAGGAGGTCGCGGGTTCAAGTCCCGTCAATCACCCCATTCCCCTCTCAGCGCATTGCATTTCCCTCCCGGGAATCCTATAGTGGGCTCGGATTCGTCTTCAGTCCACCAGGCAAAGGGAGGGATGAGCCATGTCGAGCGGACATCTGTTGCGGGTTCTGGCCGTCCTGGCGATGGCAACGACCGCGATGGCGCAGATGAACCAGGCGCCGCGGGTTGTCGTCCCGGAGACCCCGGTGCTCTTCAGCACGGACGGCACGCCCGTCAACATCGGCGGCGGCGGCACCGTCGTCGACACGGATGCGGCGGACTTCATCGGCGGCTCCCTGACCGTATCCCTGACCAGCGGCGGGGCGGTCGGCGACCAGCTGGCCATCCGCGACGACGGCATCGGCCCGAACCAGGTCGGTATCGATGGCACCAACGTGACCTATGGCGGGGCGGTCGTCGGCACCTGGTCGGGCGGCGCCGATGGCAATCCCCTGGTCATCAACTTCACCACCGCCACTTCAGGGACCGAGTCCGCCCAAGCCATCGTCCAGGCCCTGACCTTCCGCAGCGGCGGCGTGCCCAACACCAACCAACGCCTGGGCATCATCGTCCTGGACGACGGGCGCGGCGGCCGCAGCGACCGGCCGACCGACGTCTTCTTCAACGAGTTCCACTACGACAACACCGGCACCGATGCGGGCGAGTTCCTCGAGGTGGCGGTCGGCACCGGCTTCCTCGCCGCCGGCGGCACCCTGACCAGCACCACCGCCTTCTTCTATAACGGCAGCAACGGGATTTTCTACAACAGCTACACCCTCGACGCCTTCACCGCCGGGGACGCGGTTGAGGGCTATCGCCTGTACTCCCTGGCCCTTCCCGTCGACGGCCTCCAGAACGGCGCGCCCGATGGCCTGGCCCTTGGCTGGAACGGCATGCCGCTCACTGGGCGCTTCCAGAGCTACGAGGGCACCTTCATGGCCCTGGCCGGGCCGTGGTCCGGCCAGACGTCCGTGGACATCGGGGTTCAAGAGTATTCGTGGACCCCGGTCGGTTCCTCCCTCGGCCTTTCTGGCACTGCGGACGGCTACACCGGCTTCGCCTGGACCGCTTTTGACAATCCCGGCGGCGGCCTTGGGGCCACGCCCGGCCAGGCCAACCACAACCAGACCTTCCGCATCGGCGGCCGCTTCCTCCTGGCCCCAGAGACGACCCTGACCATGGCGGTCGATCCGCCCGGCATGGGCTCGACCATGCCCCCCGCCGGATCTCTCACCGTCGGGGTCGGCCTGTCCCAGGCCATCGATGCGATCGACAGCGCCTCCCACGTCTTCTCCCACTGGTCCGCCACCGCCGGCGATGCCACCTTCGACGACCCGAACACCGCCACCACCTACGCTACCGTCAACGGGCTCGATGGCGCTACCCTTACCGCCCACTTCACGCTACGGACGTACACCCTCAGCTACATGGCCATGGCGGGCGGCACCGTCGATGGCCAGCTCCTGGTGACCCAGACGGTCGGCCATGGACTCGACGGCGCCACGGTCACCGCCCTCCCCGACACCGGCAACCATTTCGTCAGCTGGAGCGACGGCTTGCTGACCGCCGCCCGCCAGGAAACCGCGGTGACCGCCGACGTCAATGTCATCGCCGGTTTCGCCCTCAACCAGTACCCAGTGACGTTCCAGACCGACGGTACGCCGGGGGCGACGGTCAACGGCGCCACGAGCGTCTCCTTCCTGGTCCTTCACGGGGGAACCTGCGGCATGGTCCTGGCGGATGCGCCGCCCGGCATGGCCTTCGCCAACTGGTCCGGGGACTATGATGGATTGGAGAACCCCCTGTTCCTCGGGCCGGTGACGGGCGAGATGACGGTGACCGCGAACTTCGCGCCGGCGACGACCCTGTTCCTGGCCGTCGCCCCGCCCGCGGGCGGCGCCACCATCCCCTCGCCCGGCGGCGTGACGGTCGCCACCGGGGCTCCCTTCCCGATCGAGGCCCTGGCCGCACCCGGCTGGCTGTTCACCCACTGGACGGCGACCGCCAACGCGACCCTTGCCGACGCCGATGCCATCTCCACCACCGTGACCCTTTCCGCGCCCGCCACCGTCACCGCGAACTTCGCAGTGGCCGCGCTGCTGACCATCGCCCCCGCGGCCAACGGCACCACCGTCCCGGCCGCCGGGGTCTACACCGTGGTCGCCGACTCGGTCCAGTCGATCGCCGCCTTCCCGGACGAGGGCTACCACTTCGTCCTTTGGCAAGTCGGCGGAACGGGCTTCCTCGGTGACGCCAACGCCGCCACCACCACCGTCACCGTCGAAGGCGACACGGCCGTGACCCCGGTGTTCGCCATCAACGAGTACACGGTCGCCTTCCGCACCGACGGCACTGCCGGGGCCACCGTCAACGGCGTCGCGGCGGTGACCTTCACGGTCGCCCATGGCGACGACTGCACCCCGGTGACGGCGGCGGCCCCGGCCGGCCTGG
>CAZBDL010000148.1:0-7848 GCA_964490525.1 uncultured Victivallales bacterium
GCCCCATGCCCCCTGCCCCATGCCCCATGCTATATTATCCGGTTTTCCCGATTCCACGACCCCTTTCTTGTCACGAGCGTCCAGCCATGACCATCCGCGAGATCAGCGAGCATTTTGAGCAGCACTTCATTGCGGTCATCGATGGCCGCCGCAACGACCGTGTCGACCTGATCTCGCGCGGCTTGCTGCTGATCCTCTCCCGGGCCTACCGCCGGGCCGCCCAGTTCCGCCACTGGATCTACGACAAGCGCATCTTCCGCCACCGCGCCCTCGGCTGCCTGGTCGTCAGCATCGGCAACCTCACCTGCGGCGGCACCGGCAAGACCCCGGTCGTCGAGGTCTTCGCCCGCACCCTCAGCCAGAAGGGACGCCGGGTCGCCGTCCTCAGCCGCGGCTACCGCAGCAAGGACCGCCCCCTGCTCCAGAAGTGCCGCGAACTGTTCCGCTCCAAGCGCCACGAGGTGCCGCCGCGCGTCGTCTCCGACGGGCGCAACCTCCTGCTCAACTCGGCGATGGCCGGCGACGAGCCCTACATGCTGGCCGCCAACCTCAAGGACGTGATCGTGCTGGTCGACAAGGACCGGGTCAAGGCGGGACTCTATGCGATCTCCGAGTTCGAGGCCGACACGCTGATTCTCGACGACGGCTTCCAGTACCTCGACCTGAAGCCGCGACTGAACATCGTCCTGGTCGATGCCACCCGTCCCTTCCACAACCACCATGTCCTGCCGCGCGGCCTGCTCCGCGAGCCGATCAAGAACATCCGCCGCGCGGACTACATTTTCCTGACCAAGTCCAACGGCGGGAGCCATTTGCGACATCTCAAGGCGTTCATCCGCCGTCACAACCGCCGGGCCGAGATCATCGAGTGCTGCCACAAGCCGCTCTACCTCGAGGACGTCTACGTCAAGGGCCAGCGCCTGCCCTTGGCGCACCTGCAGGGGCGCCGCATCGCCGCCCTCAGCGGCATCGCCTGCCCCGAGAGCTTCGAGGCCTTCCTCCTCCAGCAGGGTGCCGAGATCGTCTGCCACGAGCGCTTCGCCGACCATCACCGCTACCGCCAGCAGGAGATCATCGACTTCATCAACCGCGCCAAGACGGCTGGCGCCGAGCTGGTCGTCACCACCGAGAAGGATGCCGTGCGCATGCCTCGCCTCGACCGGCGCGACGTGCCGATGTGCTTCATGCGCGTCGAGATTGACATCCTCAGCGGCCAGGAGAGCTTCGACCAGTGCATTTCCCGCATCTGCTTCCTCTGAGCTCTCCCGCCGGACGCCCGCGGAATTCGCGCGGCGCCACGCCGAAGCGGCGGCGGAACTGACGCGAGAAGTAGTTGCTGTCAGCGAACCCCGACCGCGCGGCGACCTCCGCGACGGACCATGCCGGCGTCTCGTCGAGCAGGGCGGCGGCGGCGTCCAGCTGCAGCGCCAGACGATGGGCGATCGGGCTGACGCCGCGGACCTGGCGGAAGGCCCGCAGGAAGCCGTTCACGGACATGCCCGCGCGCCGGGCCAGGTCGGGCAGGCGCAGCGGCTCCCGGAAATGGCGCTCAAGGTGCGCCATGGACTGACCCAGGCGCAGCAGCTCCTCGCGCGGCGGATTGGCCACGGGATCCGGGGCCTCCGCCGCCCGGGCCAGCAACACCAGCAGTTCCTGGAGCAGAGCCCGCAGCAGCGGCCGATGGCCGGGACGCCGCGCCTTCAGTTCCCCCTCCATGCGCTCGGCATGACGCCGCACCATCGCCAGCATCGTCGGCCCCAGGCGCAGGCGGCTGCGAAAGGTGTGGCGCACCCGCAAGGCCGGCTCCAGCCGAAACAGCATTTGGTGTCCGGGCAGCGCCGCAAGCTCGTCCTCGCGCAGGCCCATGCCGACCGGATCGAACATCAAATTCAACAGTTCCAGGCGGCGCAGGTCCGCAAAGCCGTGGCGGCGTTCCCCCCGGACCACAAACACATCCCCCGGGCCGATCGGATAGCGCTCCCGCCCGAGCACATGCATGGCGCTGCCCCCGAAGATCACCACCAGTTCCGTGAAATCATGCTTATGAATAGGAAAGAAGTCTGCTGTCAGCCTGGCAACGGCAAGCTCGAGCGGCAGCTTTTCGTCTCCTTTCTTGAGACTGTAGGTCGGTACTCTCATGTCTCTCCTCATCAGGTGATATAATGCTGATAAATGGTGAAAAAGTCAAGGCGCGGGGCCTTTTTCGGGGGCATCTTCCCGGGCAAGACAAACCAGGCAAGGAGGCCTTTGCCATGAGCTGGGATCCCGTCCGCAACCAATCCTTCCTGCGCAACATCTACGCGAAGGGCCCGTTCCAGGGCCATGCCTTCCTGGCCGCCGCGCCCGGCATTCCGCTCCATGCCTGGCCCGGCGGCGACTACACCCTCTCCGACCGCCCCGTCCAGGAGTGGGTGCCATGGGTCGTCGAGAACTACCGGCGCTCGGTGGCGCATGCCGAGGCCGTCGGCGATGACGGCGTGCCGATCGCCAAGCTCATGACCGGCACCCACCTCTATGCGGCGGCCTTCGGCTGTCCGGTGCATCAGTCGGCCGACAACCCGGCCTGCGCCCTGCCCCGGGTTTCCTGCGTGGCGGAGGCGGAGGCCTTGGCCGAGCCCGACCTCTGGTCGTCGCGTCCCCTGATGCGGGTCTTCGAGCTGGCCGACCTCGTGCGCCGCGAACTGGGCCCGGACGTGTCGCTCGGGCCGCCCGACATCCAGACCGGCTTCGACACCGCCGCCCTAGTCTGGGAGAAGCAGGATTTCCTTTGCGCCATGGCCCTTGAGCCCGAGGCGGTGCAGGCCCTGTCCGGCAAGTGCGCCCGCCTGCTGAAGGCCTTCCTCGCCGAGCTGCGCCGCGAGTTCCCGACGATGAGCCCCTGCCATTGCCCCGGGGCCTGGTGCCCCCCCGAGATGGGCTGGTGGGCCTCCAACGACGAATGCGGCGCGATGAGCACCGCGATGTTCGAGGAATTCTGCCTGCCCGAGATGATCGACCTGTCCAAGGCCTTCGGCGGCTTCGGCATGCACTGCTGCGCCGACGCCGAACACCAGTTCGACGCCTTCATGAAGATCCCCGGCTTCTATGCCTTCAACCGGGTCGGTGCCCGACTGGGCTGGCTCACCATCCTCGACCATCCCAGCCTGCTTGGCCCCGACGGCCCGGTCTTCGTCCTCGCATGGGTCTCCGACCAGGACACCGAGGCCCTGATCCGCCGCGCCCCTCGGGGAACCCGCTTCATCTTCCAGACCTTCGAGGCCGACCTGGCCAAGGCGCGCGACTGGATCGGGCGCATGCGCGCCATCCCCGCCAACGCCTGACGCCCTACGCGGGGCGGGGGAAATTGCAAGGCAGGCGCTCTGCCCGTATATTCACGGCTCGGGGAATTGCCGTGCCGGTACGTTGTCGCCATTTGCCAGGAGGACTGTCCCATGCGCCGCCAACTCGTCTCATGCCTCGCCGCGCTCGCCCTGGGGGCGGCGTCCGTCGCCGTCCAGGCCCAGGAGATGGCCACCGTCGCAGTGCCGCCGTTCGTCATCGACCGGGCGCTGTCGCTGGACATCAACGGCGTCCAGATCCGCGCCGAGATCCTCGAGTCCGAGTTCTCCGACCTGCTCATGCAGCAGCTGGTGAATGCGCGTAAGTTCAAGGTGCTGGAGCGCGACTTCATCCGCAAGGTATTGGCCGAGAATGATATGACTGAGTCGGACTATGTCGCGCAGACGGAGGTGGACAAGCTCCGCCGGCTGCTCGTCGCCGACTACTACGTGCTGGGCCAGATCGACCGCATCGAGCTGCGGCGGGAGACGCGCCGCATCCAGGTCACCGGCGAGACGGCGGAGCGGATCGAGGGCTCCTTCAAGGTTCATTTCCGGGTGGTCGACAACGCCACCGGCCAGGTGGTCTGCGCGCAGACGCGGATCGAGAAGCTGGACAGCCGGGACATTCCCGTCGCCGAGCGGCGCGACTTCACCATGGCCGACTACCGCGACCGGCTCTTCCTGGCGACGGCGGTGGCGGCGGGAAACGACATCCTGGCGGGCATCTATCCGGTGAAGATCGCGGCGGTGAACGGCGAGGACGTCGTCCTGAACCGCGGCGAGGGCATGGGCTTCGGGGTGGGCGACCGCTTCCAGGTCTTCGCCCAGGGCGCGGAAATCCGCGACCCCGACACCAACGCCCTGCTCGGGCGCGAGGAGACGCCGGTGGCCGTCCTCGAGGTCACCGAGCTGCTGCCGAAGCTGGCCAAGGCCAGGGTGGTGGAGTCCACCGGGACCCTGGCGGTGGGGGCCGTGTGCCGCCCCGCCGCGGCGCTCGTCCCCGAGCAGGCCCCCCCCGAGATCCCGCGCGTCACCCCGGGCTGGTGAGCCGCCCGGGGGAGATGGCCATACTGATGAGCAAGGACACCGGGAGGTTCGCATGAACACCGCCCAAGACCAGGCCATGGAAAGCATCCGGGAGATGGCGCGCCGCATTGTAGAGGCGTGTTGCCCGGAAAGGATCATCCTCTTCGGATCACAGGCCCGGGAAGGTGCGGACGGCAACAGCGATGCCGACCTGCTGGTGGTCACCAATTACCATGGAACCCGTCGGGAACTTGTCGCCACCCTTTACGATGAATTAAGAGGCATGGGCATGGCCAAGGACATCGTGGTGGTCACCCCTGACGAATTCACCCGATATCGGAATATCGTCGGCACGATCGTCCATCCTGCCGCACGGGAAGGCAAGGTGCTGTATGAACGGGCATCCTGACGTGCTTGATCTCATCCGTCAATGGATCGAGAAGGCGGAGCACGACCTGATCAATGCCCACCACACGATGACGCTGCGTGAAGGATGCCCGTATGACACCGTCTGCTTTCATGCCCAGCAGTGTGCGGAAAAGTATGTCAAGGCGATCCTGATCTTCCGGCAGGTGGAATTTCCACGGACACATGACCTCTCGGAATTGACCAGGCTCGTTGATGTGGCATTTGCCGACTCGATTGCCGTAGAATGCCAACTTTTGAACGTGTTTTCCGTCTCTGCGCGCTATCCGGGCTTTGATGATCCCTTGGGCGTCGAGGAGGCCATGAATGCACTTGCCGCCGCCTGCCGCATCCGGGAAATGGCGAGAGCGAGGTTGCCGGATGACGTGCTGGGCTGAGCATTGTCGGGCATGGCGCGGGGGGGCGTGGCGGGCGTTGCCTGGGGTGGCCTTGCTGTTGCTCGCCAGCGGTTGCTCGACCTTTGTCAGCTCCCGTTCCCAGAAGGAGGCGCTGGTGGCTGCATACCGGGGGGGGGACCTGGTGCAGGCGGCGGATCTGGCGACGAAGAAGGCGGAGCGGCGGGCGGACACGGGCGACGAGCTGATGTGGCGCCTGGAGGAGGGGTCGGTGCGGCTGGCGGCGGGGGACGCGGCGGGCAGCATCGCCGCGCTTGAACGGGCGGAGGCGATCATCGCCGACCACGAGGCGCGGGCGGTGGTCAGCGCCCGCGGGATCGGGGCGGAGGGCGGGGCGATCCTGACCAACCCGAATGTCCTGCCCTACGCTGGCACCTATGCCGAGAAGATCATGCTCAACACGGTCAAGGCGCTGGCCTACCTGGCGCAGGGCAGCGCCGAGGGGGCGCGGGTCGAGCTGCGCCGGGCCGACGAGCGCCAGCGCGCGGCGCGCGAGCACCATGCGGCCGAGATCGAGGCCGCCGAGGCCAAGGCCCGCGAACGCCAGTTCACGGCGGCCGGCCTGCTGGCCGGGTCGCCGGAGCTTCAGGAGGTCAACACCGAGCTGGACAAGGCCGCCGGGGCGGTCTTCGCCGACTACGTCAATCCCTTCACCACCTACCTCTCCGGGATCAGCTACCTGTGGCAAGGCAATCCCGGGGAGGCCGAGGTCGACTTCCGCAACCTGCACCAGATGATGCCGGACCATCCGCGCATCCGGCGCGACTATGCGACCGTGCTGCAAGCGCTGGGCCGGTCGCCGCCGCCGGAGCTGGGCGACGCCAAGCCCTGGCCCTACCCGCTGCACGACCGCATCTGCCTGATCGTCGTCGAACATGGCCTGGCCCCAGCCCGGCGCGAGCAGCGCATCCACATCCCCCTGCCGCCCCCCGTCGGCTACACCGGCGTCGCCTTCCCGGTCATGGAGTATTTTCCCCGGTCGACCGACCGGGTCAGGGTCCGGGCACCAGCCTTGCGCAAGGCGACGACCCTGATGAAGGTCGCCGACCTCGACGGTATCGCCTCCCGCGCCTACCGCAGCGAGCTGCCGGTGATGATCACCCGGCTCGCCGTCTCCGTCATCGTCAAGGAGACCGCCAACCTCGCCGCCATGTATGCCGTCCGCGACCAGAACGCCGCCGTCCAGATCGGCACCCTCATCGGCACCAGCCTCTACAAGTTCGTCACCAACCGCGCCGACACCCGGTCGTGGCAATGCCTCCCGGGCGAGTACCGGGTCGGCCACCTGCCAATGCCACCGGACGGACGCTTCGAGGTCAACGGACAGCCCGTCGAACTGCCGCCGGGCACCCGCCGGGCCCTGCTCTGGATCCGCACCGTCCCGGGCGGCACCCCCGTCGTCCGCGCCTACCCTGTACCCTGATCGGCCAGGCCGCGGCTGTCCGGGTGGGCGAGGAGGGCGGCGCCGAGGATGGCGGCGGTCTCGACGCGGAGGATCCATCGTCCGAGCTGGAGGGGGTGGAAGTTGGCCTGGCGGATGGCAGAATCTTCGGCGGGGGTGAAGCCGCCTTCGGGGCCGACCAGCCAGGCGATGTCGCCGTCCGCCAGCGTGGCCGGGAGAGGTTCGGCGGGGGACGGCTCGCCGTCGGCCGGGACGGCGCCATACCAGCGTTCGGCGTGGTCGGCGGTGGCGGCGAGGGCCTCGGCCAGGGGGATGGCGGGGACGATCTCGGGGAGGAAGGGATTATGGGCCTGCTTGCAGCCTTCGGCCAGGTGCAGGCGCCAGCGCTCGGGAATGTCATCGCGTCCGGCCTTGGCGACCTCGCGGGCGGTGGACACCGGGGTGATCCGCCAGACGCCGACTTCGGCGCATTGGGCGAGGAGCTGATCCATCTTCTGGTGACGGGGCGGGGCGACGAGCAGATGCACCCGGCGGGGGGGCGGCGGCAGGGTCTGGCGGCGGACAATCCGCAAGGCCTTGCCGTCCCGGATCTCGGCTTCGGCGCGGGTGCCCTGGCCGTCGATCAGCAGGACGCGGTCGCCGGGACGTCCGCGCAGGATGCCGAAGAGGTGGCGGGCCTCGCGCTCGGCCAAGGCCAGGTCGTCGCCGACGGGGGGGAGGTGGGCATGGAAGAAGCAGCGCATCAGCGTGTCCCGAAGATGGCGGTGCCGATGCGGACGAGGGTGGCACCTTCGGCGATGGCCGGCTCGAAGTCGCCGCTCATGCCCATGGAGAGTTCGGGGAGGGGGGTGGCAAGGTCGCGGGCGAGGCGGTCGCGAAGTTCGCGCAGCGCGGCGAAGACCCGTCGCAGTTCGGCCTCGGGGACGGCGAAGGGGGCCATGGTCATGAGGCCCTGCCAGGCGAGGTGTGGGGAGGCGAGGGCGGCCTCGGCGCAGGCTTGAATTTCGGCCTCGCCGCGCAGGCCGAACTTGCCAGCCTCGCCGGAGACGTTGACCTCGAGCAGGATCGGCAGGCGTCGTCCGGCCTCGCCCGCCAGGCGGTCGAGGCGTTGCAGCAAGGCGGTCGAGTCGACCGCCTGGAGGCAGGCCGCATGTTCCACGGCCTTGGCTGCCTTGTTGCCCTGGAGGTGTCCGATCAGGTGCCAGGCGATGTCCGGCGGCAGTTCCGGGGCCTTGGCCGCCAGCTCCTGCACCCGGTTCTCGCCAAACAGGCGCTGTCC
>CAZBDL010000149.1:0-1980 GCA_964490525.1 uncultured Victivallales bacterium
CCATCGCTCCGGCCTGGCGAATTTTGTTCCTGCGGCGATGCGTCGTCATGATGCGGGCTCCTGCTGTTCTCTTTGCCATGCTTGATCATCGTTGGAGGATTACGTCGGCCGAATGGCCCGGAAACAAGCAAGGGCCGTGCCGGGAGATCCCCCCGACACGGCCCCCGAGGAGGGAGACGCTCAATATTCGTCAAGCCAGAAGTCGAAGGGCGCATGCTTGGGCTTGCCGCCGAAGGCATTGCCGGTGCCCAATTCCCACGAGGAGTAGGGCCCGCACAGCATATACTGGTTGCTGTCGCCGGCCCCCGAGGCGGTGTACTTCCAGGAGACCAAGGCCTTGACGTGGCCGTCGGCGAACATGGTCGGACGCGCCCCGTAGCTGTAGCGCTTGTGCCAACTGCACTGTGCCAGGCCGTTGTTGGTGGGATTCGAGCCGTCGAACTGCGGCACCCCCGCCCAGGCGGGTGACATGCGCCGCGAGCAGAACTGCAGCGGCGTGCCCGGCGGGCGCGTGAAGTTGGTCAGCTTGATGGCGACGGCCTTGCGGTCGGCTGCCGCCAAGGACAGGTTCATCGGCGAGCCGGTGTAATGGTAGTACAGGCCCTCGTAGCAGTTGCCGTCGGAGAGCGAGCCGTCATGGCGATACCGCCCGGCGCCCCGATCCCACCCGACCGGCGAGGCCATGCAAATGAACATCCCATGGCCGGTGGCCTTGCCCTCGGCAGGCTTCTCGCGCTGGAGATAGGACGCGAGGGCGTGCTCCAGTCCCCAATGCATGTACCCCCAACTCGACCAATTCCCGTTCCAGTCCGGCTTGTTGCAGGGCATGAAGAAGTTGTAGTCCTCACCATACATCTGGTAGCACAACCCCATCTGCTTTAGGTTGTTCAGGCAGGCGGCCAGCCGCGCGTAGTCCTTGGCCTTCTGCAGGGCGGGCAGCAGCAAGGCCGCGAGAATGGCGATGATGGCAATCACCACGAGCAGTTCGATGAGGGTGAAAAGCCTCCTCGAACTCGCCTCACGGCGGCGTCCGCCTGAGGCGTGGACGACGCCGGTCACGATCGCTTGGTTCAGGCATGTGGCTCTCTTCATGGCTGGGCCCTCCTCTGGCACCAATGGCATGACGACACAAAGGGAATCCTATTCTCCATATGGCGTGGCGGCGATGCCGACGCCATTGTCGATGACGACGGCCAGGATGCCTTCGGGCAGGATCAAGGGAAGCTGGACGGAGATCTCGCTGGCCCCGTCCTGCGGATCCATGACGCTACAGGCGTCCTTGCCGTTGGCGGCGAAAGCGTAGGGCTTGGTGACCTTGAGGCGGACGGCGACGAGCCTGCCATCGGCGGCGCGGCATTCCAGCCAAGCCTTGGGGGGCTTCGTCCCGAACCAGCGCCCGACGAGGATGACTTGGCCGCCGGCATGGGCAGCGAGGTCCACCACGGGGACACGGTTGGCCGGGTCGAGAATCCCGTCCAGGCGCGGACAGGCCAGCGCCACCGTGCGCATCTCGCAGGCGTAGGCCCGGCCATCCTGCTTGCCGGCGGCGTGCAGGACGACATCGAGGTCGCGCACCGGATGGGCGGCGAGCCAGTCGAGGATGCCCGTGCCCATCGCCTTCTGCTCAGCCTTCAGCGCCTTGGCGTCATGCAGCCGCACTTTCCTGCCCCAGCGGGCATCGACGGCATCCGCCGTCTCGCCCTTGGCAATCTTGGCGACGACCTTGGCGGCGGCTTTCTTCTCCTTCAGCCGCAACGGGTCGCGGATCGGATCGAAGTATGTCCCGAAGACCTTGGGGGCCTTGGCGAAGACATTGAGTCCGGCCTCGTCGGCCGTGACCGGGAAGAGCAGGCCGCAGGCGACCTTCTCGGCGGGGGCGAAGTTCGCAAAGATACTCAGGTTGGCGGCGACCGCCGTCACGGTCAGGGGGTTGTCGCCGGAGACGACATCGCCGCTCCAGCCCGCAAACTCGTACCCGTC
>CAZBDL010000149.1:2080-7656 GCA_964490525.1 uncultured Victivallales bacterium
ACCGTCCCGGCCGCGTACTCGCCCGAGCCGCTGCCGCTGGTCACCGTCAGCGTGTGCGTCACCGGCGGCGTGGAGGTCGCAATCGCCATCTCTATGACGCCAAGATAGTAGTAGCCACTGCTGTTGGTGTTCGCCGCCCCCTTCTCGATCCGCACCGTGAGGGTGCCGTTCGGAGCCGGCGGGACGGCTGACGCCTGCACCAAGGTGGCCGTGTTCTCGGCCGGATTGAGGGTCACGCTGACGCTTCCCGTTCCGGTGATCGTATACTGGGTTTCCCGATTATCGCCGCCGCAGTTCAGGCGCGAGGCAAAGAAGGTCAAAGTGCATTCGGCATCCGGATCGAGGTTGCCCAGCACGATCTCGGAATGGCCGCTGGTGTTGTTGCCGAAGAAGCTGTCCGCCGTGGCGCTGGCCGGGAACGCCACGCCCGGCGATGCCGTACCAGCGGTGTTGACGCCGATGAAATTGGCCGTCGTCGACAAGTCAATCCCGGTGGCAAGGCCATTGCTGTCGACCAGGTTGGCCAGGGTTGTCGACGGGACAATGAAGCCATCCGCTCCTGACAGGTTGTTCCATCCAGCCACCGTCGTCGTGTTGGTGCTGACGCCGAAGTCGATGCGCACGATGGACTCGGTCGCCCCGTCAAGGACGAAGTTTGCGGTCACCGATTTGTCCCCGTCCATGGTCAAGGATGCGGGATTCACCGAACCGCTCAAGTCGCCGCTCCAGCTGACGAAGCGGTACCCCGCGTCCGGTACCGCCGTAAGCTGGACCGTGCTGCCGTGCTCATGGCAGGCGAGGTCCGGATCCTGGTTGACGGTGCCATGAACCGCCGTCACCGAAAGAGCATGGTCGTCATCCGCTTCCGTCGCCACGACGGTCCGGTCCGGATACCCTGCCGCCGCGCAGGTGATCGTGGCGGAGCCATGGGCATTGTCGCCGTCCTCGGCAGCCGACAGCGTGACCGTCTGGTAGCTGTCCCAGGTGGTGGCCGTGAAGGTCAGGCTGGCGCCCGACGAGACGGCGATGTCGGCATCGCCGGCCGTGCGGGACACGCCGACGACAACCTCCGCCGCCGGGGCCTCGGCCAGCTTGACCCGGAAGGTGGCGCTCCCGCCCTCGGGCACCTGGACGGAGGCCGCATCGGTGACGATCGCCGGCCCGGTCGACGGCCCGGTCTCGACCATTTCGATCAGGCCAAGGTAATGGTAGCCGTTGCCGTCGTTGTTGTTCGGGCCCTTCTCGACCCGGACGACGATGCGCCCGTTGACGTCGGGGGCAATCTCCCCGGTGGCCACCATCTGGTCGGTGTTCTCGGCCGCATTGAGGTAGACCGATTGCGCCACCTGGCCGGTGACCGTGTACTTCGCCTCCCGGTTCGACCCCCAGCAGTTCAGGCACGAGGCGAAGAAGGTCAGGGCATAGGTGGCGTCCGCCGAAAGGTTTTCGAAGACCAGCTCCGAATAGGCCGTGGTGTTGCTGCCATAGAAGCCATCCCGGACCGCCGTCACCGGATAGGAAACCCCGGGGGCGGTCGTGCCCCCTGTATAGGCCCCGGCAAAAATCTTACTGACGGTCAGGTTGATGCCGGTCGCCTGATTGCCGCTGTCGACCAGGTTGTTGAACGGGCCAGCCACGGAACCGTTCCAGGGATTGCAGACGGGATTGTTCCAGCCGGAGAGGCTGGTCAGCATGGCGGCATCGTTGTTCGGGCTGAAATCAACCAGGATACGGCGCACGGAGCCCGGGTCGGTGCTCTCGAAGCTGGCCGTGACCGCCTTGTTGCCGTCCATGACCAGAGTGGTCGGATTGGTCATGCCGGTGACCGCCCCGGACCAGCCGGTGAACTGGTAGCCGCTGTTGGCGATGGCCGCCAACTGGACGCTGCTCCCATGGTCGTAGAAGGCGCGCTCGGGCGTCCGGGTGACGCTGCCGGAGACGGCGGTGACCGTCAGCGTGTGATCGTCGTCGGATTCCGTGGCAACAACCGCCTTGGCGGTCACGCCCGGCCCCGAGCAGGTGAAGGTCGCCGCGCCGTTGGCGTTGTCGCCATCGTCCTCGGCGGCCGCCAGGGTCACCGTCTGCCAGGCATTCCAGTTCGACGTGGTGAACGCCAGGGAAGCCCCTGCCTGGACCGAGATGTCGGCGTCGCCGGAGGTGCGCACCACCTGCACCGTCACGTCCCGGTCGGGAACCGCCGAGAGCCGCACTTGGACCTGGGCCGTCGCGCCTTCGGGCACGGCGACGGCATCGACGCTGGCGACGATCGCCACGGCGCCGCTGGCGAAGTTTGCGACAATGTCCATGTCCTGCTGGACATTGGTCACGGTCAGCGGATTGGCGGTGGCGATCTCGCGCCCGTCCCGCGTCCAGTTGACGAAGGTCTTGCCGACCGGGGCGTTGGCCGTCACCGGCGTCGTGCTGGCGGCGCAGTTGACCGTCTGCACCGTCTCCCCGGAAAGGCTGGCCCCCGCCGTCCCGTCGGTCGCGAAGGCGACCCGGTAGGAACGCCGGGACTGCGCAAACAGCCAGTCCCACATCGCCTGGGTGTTGTAGCAGGCGGTCCAGGCGTCATGGCCGCCGGTCGCGTAGATCGTCACGGCATGGTTGACGTCGAACGCCGGGTTCGGCGGCGTGTACTGGAAGGTCGATCCGCCGGCGTTCTGCAAGGCGTTGATCCAGTTGTAGGTGTTGTTGACGCTGACCGTGGTGTCGCCGGAGTTGTGGAACGGCCAGCAGGGAATGTCCTTCATGGCCGAGACGTTGGCGGGCGGATTGCAGGCCCCGCAGATCGGCACCAGGGCCGCGACCCGGTCCGGATGCGCCTGCACGTAGAGCCAGGTGTTCCGGCCGCCCATGCTCAGGCCGGTGACATACACCCGGTCCAGGTCGACCCGGTAACCCGCCGTCGTCAGGATGTATTCCGTGAAGGTGTGCAGGGAGGCGACGCTCGGCCAGGTCTGGGTCTGCGCCGAGATGACCACCGCCGGCAAGTGGAAGCCGTTCTTGATCTTCGCAGGCAAGCCGGTGTTCAGCACCTTGCCCAGGTCCGTCGTGCCGTTGCCCGACTCCCCCAGGCCATGCCAGAAGATGACCACGGGCCATTGACGCTCGGGCTCGGCATCGTAGGCCTGCGGCAGGTATTCGTAGTACCCGAAATTGGCGCCCGTAGTCCCCAGCGGCCGGGCAAGCTGCTCCCCGGGCCCCGCCACCACCAGGGACGAGAGGGTGAGCATGGCCAAGCCCGCCATGCAGGCCATGAGACCGACTCCGGGGCGCTTCTTCATGCCGTTCATCGGAAATTCCTTTCGGTTGTCAGCAGGGATAGCATTATCCAATCACCATTCACTCATCCCTGCCAACGCTCAATTGACTCCATTTGTTGCCCATATTCCACTATTTCCGGATTGACATTGCTATCGTATACTTGTATTATCCTATCATCCGAGCCTGAACTCCGCCGACACCACGACGAAAGGGGCGCATGAAGCCGCTGAAGTTCTGGAACTCGCCCGAACCGAATCCGGGCGACACCGCGCTGCGCATCGAGGGGTTGGCATTGCGCGAGACGATGCCGCCCCAGGTCATCAACCGCCCGAACGGCTGTAACGACTGGTGGCTGCTGATGCTCTTCTACCAGGAGACGGAGGTGCTCACGGAGGATGGCCTGCAGCTCAGCCCGCGCCACGGCATGGTGGTCTGGCCGCCCGGCATGGCCCATCGCTACGGCTGCCCCGACCGGGGCTGGGACCACACCTGGATCCATCCCTCCGGCCACCTGGTCGGGGCGCTCGTCGGCGAGGCCGGCATCCCGGTCAACCGCATCCTTGTCCTGCCCGAGCCGCAGATCCTCGAGAAGGCCATCGCCGAGATCCACGCCGAGGTGCGGCGACACCATCCGCCGGATCCGGTCATCCTGCGCTGCCTGTTCGAGATCCTCGTGCGGACGCTGCGCCGTGCCGTCCTGCCGACGGCGGCGACACAGGTGATCCCCGAGCGGCTGCTGGCCGTCAAGGAGCACCTCGACGCCCACTATGCCGAGACCCTGACCCTCGCCGCCCTGGCCCGCCGCGCCGGCCTCTCGACGCCCCACTTCAGCCGCGAGTTCCGCCGCTGCTTCCGGACCTCGCCAATCGACTACCTGATCCGCCTGCGCATGCAGAAGGCCCAGTACCTGCTGATGGACGAGCACCGCAACGTCACCGAGGTCGCCGCCCAGGTCGGCTACGACAACCTCTTCTACTTCTCCCGCCTCTTCAAGCGGCACTTCGGCCACAGCCCCCGCGAACTGCGCCGCTCCTGGCGGGTGGACAACGACACGACGACCGCCGCCCCACGACAACGAAGGAAACCCCTATGACCAGGATCAACCGCTGCGTCACAGAGAGCCCCTCGATGTCCGTCCCGCCGGACTTGCGGATTCCACGGCAAACAGTATTGTCCGGCCGAGGAGACCTAAACTCACCTGAACATCCCTTGGCGGGACAAATCGCCACGTCAATCCCGCCATCCATGAACCGCAATGAATTGCCACGCCGGAAGGGATCGACATGCGACTGCCCCCCCTGCTTCAGGTGTTCGCCGCTGCTCTGCTGATCGCCGGCCCGCTCGCCGCCACCTCCGGCTGGTTGCCGGCGGTGCCGTTGAACGGCAATGCCGACACCGACACGGGCGCGGACACCGCCCCATGCCTGGTCGCCTCCGGCAGCATCTGGGTTGCGGCCTGGGAATCGAACGACTCCCTCGACGGAGCCATCGGCAACGATGCCGACATCCTGTTCGTGCGCTCCACCGATCACGGCGCCACCTGGACCGCCCCGGCTCCGCTCAACGGCAACGCCGCCACCGATGCCGGTGCCGACGGTCGGCCACGCCTGGCCACCGACGGGGCCGGCGCCTGGCTTGCCGTATGGCATTCCACCGAGAACCTCGGAGGCATCATCGGGACCGACTACGACATCCTCTATTCCCGTTCGATCGACCACGGGGCGACCTGGAGCGCCCCCGCCCCGCTCAACACCAATGCCGCCACCGATGTCGGCGGCGACTACTGGCCCACGCTCGCCACCGACCGCAACAACAACTGGGTCGTCGTCTGGTATTCGTACGAAAACCTCGGCGGGGCCGGCCTCGACTTTGACATCTTCTGTTCCCGCTCATCCGACAATGGGGCCTCGTGGAGCGCGGTCGCCCCGCTCAACACCAATGCCGCCACCGACGATCCCGCCGGCCACGACTATCATCCGGTCGTGGCGACCGACGCCGACGGCACCTGGGGCACGGCCTGGGTCTCCAACGAGAACCTCGGCGGAACCCTCGGTTCCGACGCCGACATCCTGTTCGCCCGCTCCACTGACAACGGCGCCACCTGGACCGCCCCCGAGGCGCTCAACTCCACCGCCGCCACCGACGGCTCGTGGGACCGCGCGGTCGACCTGCAGGTGGACTCTCTCGGCCGCTGGGTTGCGGCGTGGGACACGAGCAACCTTGCCATCCTGTTTTCGCGCTCCACCGATGCCGGCGTCTCCTGGAGCCCGGTCGGCACCCTAAACGCCAACGCCGCCACCGCCGATGGG
>CAZBDL010000150.1:0-1489 GCA_964490525.1 uncultured Victivallales bacterium
GCGACCAGTGGCGGTAGCGTTCCAGGGGCCAGCCCACCAGGGCCTCCCGCCAGATCGGCCCGTGGTCCGGGGCGATCATCCGCAACGGCAGCTTCAGCCCGGCAATCCGGTCCAGCGCCTTCAGGATCAGCGGCGAATAGGGTAACAGGATGTTCGCGAAGTACTTCCGCGCCTCCCACTCCAGCGTTTCCCCCGGAATCAGGTCGGCGAACATCCGCGCGTCCGCCAGGTGCATCCCGAAGGCATCCTGCGAAAAGAGCAGCGCTTCCTCGTGCAGGTAGGTCACCATGCTGTCCGGCCAGTGCAGCATCTTCGTCTCGAGGAAGGTCAGCGTCCGGTTCCCCAGGCTCAGCGTCTCGCCGTCCGCCACTGCCGTCACATTGTCCAGCCCAAAGTGGTCCGCCAGCGCCTTCACCCCGTTCTTCGAGGCGATGACCCGCTCCGGCGAGGTCGCCCGGATCACCGCCGGCAGCCCCCCGGAATGGTCCGGCTCGCTGTGGTTCGAGATGATGTAGTCGATGCGGGCCGGATCGATCACCGAGGCGACCCGCGCCAGCAGTTCGTCGGCGAACGGTGCCTTGACCGCGTCGATCAGCGCCACCTTGTCGGCGACCACCAGATAGGCGTTGTAGGTGGTGCCGCGCTGGGTGGTGTAGCCGTGGAATTCGCGCAGCGACCAGTCGATGGCGCCGACCCAATAGACGCCGTCGGCGATCGGAATGGCCTGGAACGGGCTGGACATGGGGAGGGTCCTTGTTGGTGCGGGTGCGGTGGCGATCTCGTCCGGCGGCTACGCCTTGCCCGCCCCCGCCACCTTCTTCAGTTCGCGGGAAAGCAGGGCGACATGCCCCACCTCCTCGTTGATCAGCATGTCGATGCGACTCTTGCCAAGCTCGTTCGGGACCAGCTTGCGGATCGCCGTGAAGTACAGCACCGAGTCCTTCTCGAAGCCGATCGCCAGGCGGTAGATCTCGGACAGGGTGACGGCGTCGGTCAACCGCCCCGCCAGGTCCTCGCGGTTGCCGAAGACCTGCGCATCGCCCATCTCCTGGAGATAGGCCAGCGCCTGGTCGTCGGGATCCGGCATCGTCGACGGCGCCCCGTCGGGCACGAATTCCTCCTTCAGCGCCCGGAACAGCTTCTCGTGCTCGTCCTCCATCCGGGCCAGCCGCCGCAGCACTTCGGCTGCTTCCGGCCAGGCTTCGGCAAGGACGGCGGCCCGACGGTAGAAGCGGGCGCCGTTGCGCTCGATCTCCTCGGCGATCTCAAAGACTTCCCGGGCGTTGTACATCGGTTTTGTCCTCGTGCTCGTGCTCGGTCTTTCGCCCCTTCAGGGCTCTGGACATTGGGGTGATGCATGTCCCCAGGGCTCACGCCCTGGGCTAAGGTATGCCGTCCCTTCGGGACTAAAAACCCCACAGCTCGTCCTTGTCCTCGTCCTTGTCCTCGTCCTTGTCCTCGTCCTTGTGCTCGTCCTTGTGCTCGTCCT
>CAZBDL010000150.1:1589-7653 GCA_964490525.1 uncultured Victivallales bacterium
GTGCTCGTCCTCGTGCTCGTCCTCGTCCTCGGCTTGGCTCTTCGGGAGACAGAAGGTTCGCCCGCGGGAGCGGGCTCCTACTCTGGCACCAGGCTTCGCTCGTGCTCGTGCTCGCGCTCGTCCTAGTACTTGCCCTGCGCCCCCGGCGTGGTCACGGCTCAGGTGGCGTCCGCCGCCGTCGTCGGCGGCGTGAAGGTGCGCTGCCCCAGCTCGCGGTCGAGCATGAACACCAGGTTCGGCGCGTCTTTGGCCATCTTCAGCTGGCCGATGATCTCGGAGACGTTTGCCTCCTCTTCGACCTGCTCGTTGACGTACCACTGCAGGAAGTTGGCGGAGGCGTGGTCCTTCTCGGCGAGCGCCAGGTCGACCAGCTTGTTGATCCGCGCGGTCACCACCTGCTCGTGCTCCAGCGCATGCTCGAACGCGGCCAGCGGCGTCTTCCACGTCTTTGGCGGCTGGCCGATCGCCTTCAGTTCGATGCGGCCCCCGCGCTGCGCCAGGTAGTCGTACATCTTCATGCCATGGAAGGTCTCCTCCTTGTTCTGGACCTCCATCCAGTTGGCGAAGCCGTTCATCCCCTTGTCGCGGAAGTCGGCGGCCATCGCCAGGTAGATGTACCCGGAATACAGCTCGAAGTTGATCTGGTCGTTGATCGCGGCAAGCATCTTCTTGGAGATCATGGTCTTACCCCTTCCACAGGCCGTGGATGTTGCAGTAGGCGCGGACGACGACGCCGGGCTGGTCCGGCACATAGAACTCGGCGGCCGGCGCCTCGCCCGGCTTCAGGTACTTGCGGTTGACGTACGGCCCGTTGATCACCTCCACCCACTGGATGTGGTGCTCCGCGGTCATCGGATGCGGCACGTCCCCGACCTCGATCCGGAGGCCTTCCGCCCCCTTCTTCCTCACCGGCACGTGCTTTTCCTTGCCGGCATCGGCGGTCTTCGCCGTCAGCAGCTCCGCTGGTGCGCCGCAACAGGCCAGTTCGACGCAGCCCGCGTCATTCAGGATCTCCACCACCACGCCGTCCTGGCCGCACTTGTACACGTCATGTCGCTTCGCCATCGGATTCCTCCATGCCTTAAGGGATTTAGGATTTCGTATTTCTTATTTTGTATTTCTTATTTTGTATTGTCTACTCTACCAGTTCCGCGCCCGGATTTCAAAGTAGGCCTGCGGATGGTTGCAGGTGGGGCAGACCTTTGGGGCGGCCTTGCTGGCATGCACGTAGCCGCACTTGCGGCATTGCCACTCGACCGATTCGGCGCGCTTGAACACCCGCCCGTGCTCGACGTTGTCCAGCAGTTCCCGGTAGCGCTCCTCGTGGATCTTCTCCGCAGCCGCGACGTTCCGGAACGTCGCCGCCACCTCCTTGAAGCCCTCCTTCGCCGCGATCTTCGCAAATTCCGGATACAGCTCCGTCCATTCCTCCTTCTCCCCGGCCGCCGCCTGGGCCAGGTTCTCCGCCGTCGTCGCCGTCACCCCCGCCGGATAGCAGGCGGTGATCTCGACCATCCCGCCCGCCAGGAACTTGAAGAAGTTCTTCGCGTGGATCCGCTCCTGCTCGGCCGTCTCCAGGAAGATCGCCGCAATCTGCTGGAAGCCGTCCTTCTCCGCCTGCTTCGCCGCAAACGTGTAGCGGTTCCGCGCCTGCGACTCACCGGCAAACGCCTTCAACAGGTTCTTCTCCGTTTCGCTGCCCTTGATGCTGGTCATGGCATGCCCTCCTGTGCGTGATGGTTTGGTTTGTCGCAAAGAAATCAACTTATGTCTTGCGGCGCCTGCGTCAGGTTCGCGTCGGCGCACGGTGGCCCAGGCGGCACCGAGGTCTTCGCTTTGGCCTGACGGCATCGCTGGCATGGGCCGGAGAATTCAAGGCGATACCCCGTGAATCCCCCATGCGCCGCCAGCCAGTCATCCAGTCCCTGAAGCATCGCCGTCACCTCGGGCGACCAGTCGTCCCGCACCGCCCCGCAATCCGGACAGCGGACATGGGCATGCGGCTTGGTCTTCGCGTCGAAGCGCTTCGGCCCGCCCCCCATGTCCAGCTTCAGGATGTGCCCGGACTCCGCCAGTACCTCCAGGTTGCGGTACACCGAGCCCAGGCTGATCGACGGCAGGCGCCGCCGCACCACCACATAGAACTCCTCGGCGGTCGGATGGGTCTCCAGCCTTGACAAGGCCTCCAACATGGTCCGGCGTTGGCGGGTCAGGCGCATCGGACAGGTCCTCGAGTTTATTTGAGAATCATTTTTAATAGTGTATCTCCATGGCTTGAAAAGTCAAGGGCAAAGCCCGATGGGCCTCATGGCCGGAGGGGGAGGATGCCGCGGAGGGAGCGGCCGGAGTTGGGCTGGTGTTCAGGAAAGCGGAAGGGGACGGGGGTGATGTCGAATCCGGCCTGATCCAGGAGGGCAAGCATGCCCTCGGGGCCGAGGAGGTGGGCGGCGCCGACGGCGATGAAGCACGGCGACGTGTCCATCATCGGCAGCAGCCGCTCTCGGAAGCGATGGTTGCGGCGGATCAGCAGGGCCTCGGCGAAGCGTTCGCGCTGGGTTTCCGGCACGGCCCCGTCGAGGCTCGCCGAGACCTCCTTGACGAGGGCCGGAATGTCCTGCGCCAGATAGGCCCCGACCAGGCGATGATAGTCGGGATGGCCTGCCTCGGCAGAGGTCATGGCGTCCTCGAGGAGGATGACCTGGAGGTCATCGTCCAGCATGTCGAACACGTTCGCCTGTTCCTCCGCAGTCTCCAGGCCGGCGACTGTGGCACCCGCTTGCAGGGCGGACTGCCAGAGGATGAGGTCGAGCGGCGGCCCGGAAACCTCCCGCGGCTGGGAGAGGACCAGGGCGGCGGCCCAGATGCGCAGGCCATCGAGGTAGGTTGCCGAAACCGGCAGGCCCAGCCGTCCGCACACCTGCTGCAGGCGCTCGAAGCGCGCCTGGCCGATGCGGTCGCGCAGGCTCTCCCCCGCCGGCAGGCGCATTGCCCGCAGCATCGCCAGTTGCGACGCCTCGCCGAGATCCATCTCCGCAAAGAAGCGCGGCGAGGCATGCACGGCCCGGGCCACCTCCGCAGGCAGCGGACGGAAGCGCGGGTGCGGCGCATGGATCGTCCCCATCAGCCAGGACACCTGGCCGCCCCGCTCCAGACGCCAGAGCACCGTCTGCGAGGCGCCGTAGTCCGCCTCTTCGCAGCCACCCAACCCCAGCAGGGCCAGGCCCAGCACGAACCCCGCCAGCTGGCGCCCGGCAAGCCGCCGCCCGTTGCGCTCAATGTCCATCGGCCATCTGCAATTTGTAATCCATGAGCCACCACCCGCTCCCGCGACCCGCGACCAATGATTCGCCGTCCGCAGCGCGGACAGGAAGCGTAGTCTACATCCTGCGCGTCAAAAGGGAAGACCGCGACCTGTGCGCTGACGAGTCCACATGCCTGCGAAAGCAAAACGCTGCCTGCGCAAGCATGGTTGTTGCCTGCGCCTTTCCGGGGAGCGTCCATTGTCAGGTCCACACAGGGTGTCGTCCTGGGGGTTTCCTCCGGCGGCCGGATTGCCATTGCCGAGGGCCGTGCTATATTGCGAGCCTTGGATTTGTTGCGGGTGTAGCATAGTGGTAATGCTCCAGCTTCCCAAGCTGGCTAGGAGGGTTCGATTCCCTTCACCCGCTCCACTCGTTCCTCGTGTCGCGGGCTCGGGAATCGCGGTCTCCGCCCTGGGGGGGGCGGATACCGTTCGCTTCGTAGAGGCCTGTCACCGTTGGCGTCACGCCTGCTGCGCATCACCCGCTCCACTCGTGCCTCGTGTCGCGGGCTCGGGAATCATGGTCTCCGCCCAAACGGTTGTTCGACGGCGACATATTCTTACAAGTAAGACAGGATTAATATAAACCATTCGCGGGCAAGGTGTCGGTTTACCTTTTCCCCGAAAATGGATATGGGAGGGGGCGTGACCTTTCGGCGGCCGTGGTCGTCGTGCGACAACCGCATTGCCCGCCGGCGGATCAAGGGGGGGCAGGGGTCAGGCGAATTCGCGGCGCAGGTGGGAGGAGGGGATGCCGAGCTCCTCGCGGTACTTGGCGACGGTGCGCCGGGCGACGGGCAGGCCCTGGTCGCGGAGAAGTTGGGCGAGTTTGAGGTCGGAGAGGGGCTGGGCGGGATCCTCGCGGGCGACGAGGTCGCGGATCTTCTCCATGACGCCGCGGCTGGAGATTTCGTCACCGTCCTCGGCCTGATACCCGCCGGAGAAGAAGAACTTGAACTCGTAGAGGCCGACGGGGGTCTGCATGTACTTGCCGGCGATGGCGCGGCTGACGGTGGTCTCGTGGATGCCGAGCTTGTCGGCGACCTGCTGCATGGTCAGGGGACGGAGGTGCTCAATGCCGTGGCGGAGGAAGTCGTATTGGGCATCGACGACGACCTCGGCGATGCGCTGGATGGTGCTTTCGCGCTGGCTGAGGCTGCGGATGAGGAGCTTGCCGCTGGCGAATTTCTCCTTGATGTAGTCGCGGGTCTCGGCGGGGGTGCCGGGATCCTCGAGGAGCTGCTGGTAGAAGGCGGAGAGACGGAGGCGGGGGACGTGTTCGCGGTTGGGGATGACGACGAAGCGGTCGTCGCGGCGCTCGACGGTGACCTCGGGGACGACGAAGATGGTCTGGTCGGGGGCGAGTCCGGAGCCGGGGTAGGGGTTGAGGGCGCGAACCTCGGCGATGAGCTCCTGGAGGCGGTCCATGGAGACGGCGAGGTCGCGGGCGATCTGGGGCAGGCGGTTGCGGGCGATGTCGTCGAGGTGCCGGGCGACGAGCTTGGCGGCGAGGGAGCGGGCGCGACCCTGGCGTGCGAGCTGGAGGAGGAGGCATTCGCGGAGATCGCGGGCGCCGATGCCGGGGGGGTCGAAGGCCTGGACGACCTTGAGGGCGGCCTCCAGGTCGGCGAGGTCGGCGGCGGCGGCAGTGGCGAGGTCGGCGAGGTGGCTGCGTAGGTAGCCATGGTCGTCGATGCTGCCGACGATCAGCTCGGCGAGTTCGCGGGTGCGGGGTGGCAGGTCGGCGAGGCGTAGTTGCTCGAGGAGCTGTTCCTGGAGGGAGGACTCCTCGGTGAGGGAATCGAAGAAGTGGCGGCGGCGCTCCTCGGCGTCATGGTCGTGGACGGGCTGGGCGTGCCATGGGGGGAGGTGGTCTTGCCAGGAGTCGGCGAGGCGGATGAGCTCGTCGATCTGCCCGTCCGGATCGTCGGCCGCGGGTTCGTCGGCGGCCTCGTCACCGCCATCGAAGGCCTCTTCGGCGGAGATTTCGCTTTCCGGGGGTTCGACCTCGAGGACGGGGTTCTCGACCATCTCGGCGGAGATCTTCATCTGCAGCTCGAGCAGGGGGGCCAGCAGGATCTCCAGGGACTGGATCTGCTGGGGCGCGAGGATCTGCTCCTGCCGCTGCTGCTGGCTGAGCTGGAGTTGCTGCCGGGGCATGGTCGCCTTCCTGTCGAGCGGTCGTCCGGGGAATGCCCGACACTATATCCGCCCCGGCGGCATCCCACAAGGATCGGGCGGGGCGTTGCGCGGGGGATCAGTGCTTGCCGGTTGAGGCGATCTGGTCGGGCAGGAGATGCCGTCCGACGATGGCCTGGAGGACGTCGATGGTGACGGGCTTGGGCACATGGTCGTCCATGCCGGCGGCGAGGCATCGTTCCCGGTCGCCGGGCATGGCGTAGGCGGTCATGGCGACGATGGGCAGATGCCTGGGGCTGGCGGTCTCCCGTTCGTGGTCGCGGAGGGCCCGGGCCGCATCGAAGCCATCCATCTCCGGCATTTCGCAGTCCATGAAGACGAGATCGTAGTGTTGGTGGCGGCACTTGTCGAGGGCGATCCGGCCGTTGTCGGCAATATCCACCTGGCCGCCGAGCTTCTCGATGAAGGCGACGGCCAGGCTCTGGTTGATGGGGTCGTCCTCGGCGACCAGGATGCGGAGGCCGGCATAGGCTTGGGCGAGGGGCGAGGGGGGGGAGGCGGCGACGGGGATCTCCGTCTCGTCCTCGAGGGCGGGGATCTCGGCGGCGGGGAGGGGGACGGTCA
>CAZBDL010000151.1:0-7640 GCA_964490525.1 uncultured Victivallales bacterium
GCAACACCAAGCTGATCGCGGTCTTCGCCTCGGACAACTCGGTCCATGGGCTGACGACCTCGGCCTCCTCGGCGGGCGGCGAGCTGAACATGCCCGCCATGCAGAACGCCGTGTCGGACGACCCCGTGCCGCTGGAGGCGACCCCGCGCCAAGGCCATGTCTTCGTCCGCTGGCGGGTGGTGTCCGGTGACGCCGTCATTGCCGCCCCCTATTCGGCGAAGACCACCGCCCTGCTGGGCGCGGACGCCGAGATCGCCGCCGACTTCGCGCCGGTGGTGCTGGAGCCGCAGGGCCGCTACCCGGCCATCCAGCTCAAGCCCGGGAACCGGCTCGGCGACAACCCGCTGGCCATCGCCACCTGGTTCCGCATGACCATGAAGAAGGCCCCGCTGCCGTTCGCCGAAGGCTATGACGGCGCCAGCGACATCCAGGTGACCATTGACGGCACCGCCTTCGCCATCCCCGCCGGGGCCATGCGCGGCCGCGGCGGCAAGTGGTCCTACAAGTCGCCGAGCGGAGTGATCACGAAGGTCAAGCTGGCCATCGACAACGACAAGCTCCTCTGGTCGTTCCAGGTGACCCGCTCCCTGCTGGCCACGGTCGATAACAGCGACGGCATCGACATCCTCCTGGCCTTCGGTGAGGACGTGCGCGGCTTCAAGTGCCGCATGGACGAGGCCGGCCGCTGGGGCTTCAACGCGGCCAAGGACAACGCCACCGCCCTCGAGGTCGCCGGCATGGCCATGGACGGCTTCGGCATCGGCCGCTGCTCGGCCCGCTACAGCAACGTCAAGGCGGGCAAAGACGCCTTCACGATCAAGAAGGCGGCCTTGGACCTGGGCGGCGTGGAGTTTGATCCAACGGCTGACGCGGTAATCGTCGGGATTGGGCCGATATCCTTGCCCATCGCCCCCGGCGGGTTCGTCGCCTTCCGGGAGCATGGCATACTTCAGCAGGACCTGTCGGTCAAGGTGGTCAAGGCCTATCGTTACATCGACGACGCCATCCGCCTGGAGGTGGTCCTTGACTTCATCAAGGACGAATGGTTGCTGAAGCTGGACGGCTGTAGCTTAGGCGAGTTGGCCATGGCCATCCGCGACGGCACCATCCCCGTCCGCCTCTCCGTCGCCGGCATCGAGGCTGGCGTTACCCTCGACACCGTCTACCGCGGCAACCTGAAGTATCCTCGCGAGGACAAGTGACAAGGAGACAATAGGCGGACTAGATTTCGCAATCCTGTGCCCTGGCAAAGCAGTAAGGAATTCACCCCGGTCGGTGGTCAGCGCTTCGGCCAATCTTCAGCCTCCATCCCCAGTTCCACGCGCATGTTCCGCAAGGCATTCGGGCGGAAGAAGTGGCGACCAACCTCTGTCGGCACAGGTCCCAAATGAGTAGCAACTAAGTCTGTCAATGCTTCCGGGCTTTTAGCCAAGAATGCAAAACCGGCATGGTGTAAGGGCAACGCAATCTCATGCCAAGGCAATTGTAAAATTACGGTTGGAACCCCCAACCCCAATGCCTCGTAATGACAGGTGGAAAAAACACTTGCATGAAGCGATGCCTCGTTCAGCAACTCGAATGTCGAGGGCAACTGTTGATTCTCAAAAATGGTCACCTCTTGCCCTCGTAATCTTGATCGGTACGGCGAAGCATCTTTTTCCCGCGGATGCAGCTTTAAGACCAACGAAAAGTCCATTCTGCGATCCTTGGCGATCCGCATGAATTCGGCGAGGAAATCAATCAGGCCATCTTCGACACCTTGCGTGGTGACCAGTAATTTAAAAGGACTCGGCTTACCGTGTACGATTCGGCGACAACGGTATGAATCGACGCGCAGCGACCCGACCGGGCGCAATTCACCCTCATCCCAAAACGGGGACTGGCGAAGTTCATTCCGCCAATAGTCACCATAAAGCCAAAGACACTGCGGAATCGGCATCTTCGGCTTGTGGCAAACCGCCGACGTCGTCCAGGCATAGCCCGCATGATGCCGATCCAAAACCCCATGCTGAAGCTCAACGACTTCGACGTCCTGTTCACGGGCCGCCGCAACCAGGGCATGATTGCCATAGGCGTTGATCAGAAGGAGTCGGCGAGGACGAATCCGTTGCAACAAATATTCATATCCACGCTTGCGCCAATAGTAGGTGAAGAGGATATCCTCGATCCGCGATCGGGGCAATGATGGCATCGGCACTAGGGATTGAACAATGTTGGACAAGTCTCCGGCCATGGCTCGCAATTGACGAGGGCGTCTAGATTTCTTCAGAACACCAGCCGCCAAATGAATAGCCGTGGTGGTCAAATTGCCGGGAATCTGCGCGGCGCGGGCTTGAGTCAAGAACGCGGCATTGTTGACATGATCGATCTTGTATAAGCAGTTTGCCGACAACGTCAACAATAGGTCGTCAAAATAAATGTCGCGATAAAGTCCCGCGACGAGTTCTGTGCGGGCAGAGACCGGGCTGACAACCATGATCTCGGGTGTAGAGCGCTTAATCATCACCCTAAGGTCACGGAGTGCCAGTCCTGTCCATTGGCTGTGGGAAAGGCGTTTCCCGTCCGCGAGCGGAGGTAGCAATTGACGCATGGCCAGCACTACCGCCATTCGCAAAATCGGCCACACGCTCCAGCCATCTAATTCCGCAGCCAACAGGTCGTGCCGGGTTTCAACCGAGTGCAGTTGCTCTGTCATTTCAGTAAGGTTCATTTGGCCGGAGTCTCCGGGAAAGGATCCCCTCCAAGACCGTCGGCGGGATGCGTTGCCATGGGAAGCAGTTTTCGGTATCGCTCAATCAACTCGCACGCCGCCGCCTCCCAGTTGTATTGGCTTGCGGCGGCGGCGGCGCCACGGCGGCCGCAGTCGCGGCGGAAGTTCGGATCGCGCAACTGCTCGATGCCTGCGGCCAGCAGGCCGGGTTCGGCGCGTTCTATGGTGACGCCGCACTGCTCTTCGCGGACGATGCGTCCGAGCTCGCCGACGTCGGTGACGAGGAGGGGCTTGCCGGCATGCATCGCGGCGTAGAGGGCGTTCGGGGCGCTGTAGCGGGCGTTGCCGTCGTCGACCTTGAGGCCGTAGTAGACGACATCGACCAGGGAGAGGTGGGCGGGGATGGCCGCCTGGGGCAGCCAGCCCAGGTAATGGACGCGGGGATGGCGGGGCAGGGCCGCCTCGATGGCGGCGCGCTGGGGGCCGTCGCCGGCGAGGAGGAGATGGACGTCCGCGCAGGCCGTGACCGCCTCGAGCAGCGGCAGGAGCTGGCGGGCGAGGGTGAATCCCCCGATGTAGCCGAGCAGCAACGCCTCCGCCGGGATGCCGAGCGCTGCCCGGGTGGGTGCTCCGATGTCGGCGTTTGCCATGTCCTCGGCATCAGGATAGTTCGCCACGACCGCAACCTGTTTTGCGCCGAGGCCGCAGAAGCGGTCGGCCAGGGTCTCGCCGACGGTGATGACCAGGGAGGCGCGCGGGACGATGAAGCGCTCGAGCCGGAGCAGGAACCGGTAGATGGCCTTGCTGACCTGGGGCCCGATCTGCTCCGGGTAGCACTCGTGCGCATCGTAGATCCACGGAAGGCGATGCCGACGGGCGAACCACCAGCCAGCGGGGGCGGTGTCCAGGTCATGGCAATGGATGATGTCCGGGTGGAGCTCCGCGAGCAACCGCAACGCCTGCCGCCAGAAGCGCGGCAGATGGAGAATCTGGCGCGAGCCGGCGCTGTAGCCGGAGCGCACGGTCAGGCGCCGGATGTCAATCCCGGCGATCTCCTCGCGGGGCGGCAGTTCGCCGCGCCGGTCCCAGCAGACGACCGTCACCCGATGCCCTGCCTGCACCAGGCTGCGCGCCTCCTTCAGCACCCGCGGATCCGGGCGGAAGGGGTTGGTCAGGAGCATCGCGATGCGGGCCGCCATCACCGTCCTCCCCCCATTCTCGTGACACGCGCCGCGGCCTTGCCCGCGAGCATGCGCCAGACGGGCAGGTCAATGGCGGGCTGGGGCAGGACAAGGCGCCAGGGGGGAGTGCCGGATAGGCGCCAGTAGACGCCAGCGATGAGGACGCTGTCGACGGAGTAGGATAGGGTTGAAGCGAGGGCGGCCCCGGTCATGGCGTAGCGCGGGATGAGGATAACGTTGGCGACGAGATTGACGGCCACGGCGACGCCGCAGGTCAGGGCGTTGAGGCCGGGGCGGCCGCGGCCGGCGATGTCGCTGCGCAGGATGACGCTGAGCGCGCCGAGGACGACGCCGGGCATGATCACCTGCAGGACGCGGGCGGCATTGGCGAAAGGCGGGCCGTAGAGCAGGAGGATCAGGGGCTGGGCAAGGATGAAGACGATGGCGCCCGCGGCCAGGCTGGCCCAGAGGACATGGCGGGCGATGATGGGGGTGAGCTCGCGCCGCCGCTGCTCGCCGTCGAGCTGCTGCAGCGAGGCGATGTGGGGCATGAGGATGCCCGACATGGTGCGTGGCAACAGCCAGAGCCGTTCGGCGATCGTGCAGCCGATCTTGTAGATGCCGACCTGGCTCGGGGCCAGGAAGCTGTTCAGCAGGAAGCGGTCGGACTTCTGGTTGAAGAAGGTGAAGACCTGGGAGAGGTAGGACTTGAGGCCGTAGCGGTAGCCCTGGCGCAGGTAGGGCAGGCGGCGTGGATGGAAGAGTTCGCGCGGCGACAGGCCGACCCGGCGGCCCAGCAGCACCAGGCAGAAGACCAGGGTCGCCCCCTCTGCCGCCATGCTCGCGAACAGAGCCCCCCGCAGGCCCAGCCGCAGTCCCCAGACCAGGCCGACGACCGCGGCCAGCTGCACCCCCTGGGTGAGCAGGAAGGCCAGGTTGTAGAGCGCGAACTCCCGCAGCCCCTGGAACAGCGCCAGCAGCGTCCCGCGCCCCATGTTCAGCGGAATGACCGCCAGGGACAGCCACAGCAGCTCCCCGGGGACGTCCGGGAAGAGGACCTGGCGCAGGAACAGGATGATGGCGGCGCCGACGAGGATGCCCGCGGTGGCCTGGAGCAGCACGGCCCCGAGCTGGGCATGCAGGATCTCATGCAGGGAATAGTCGCCCCGGCCCAGGTAGTACACCCCGGCCGAGGACAGGCCGAAGGCCAGGAAGGTGCCGACCATCCCCGGCAGCAGCAGCGCCAGGGTGAGGACGCCGACGCCCTCCCGGCCGAGGCCGCGCGCCAGCAGCACCGAGATGGCCATGCCGACCACGATCCCCAGGCCGTGCCGGGCATAGGTCAGCAGGCTGTCCCGCCCGATCCGCGCCAAGTGCTCATGGGTGCCTACGGCCATCGTCCCTCTGTCCCCTCAAATAATTTCACTGGCGGATGTGCTTGTCGTCCTCGTCCTCGGCTTGGTTCCTCGGGAGACAGAGGTTCGCCCGCAGCCTGCCCTGAGCTTGTCGAAGGGGGAGCGGTCTCCTACGCGGCACCCGGCTCCGCGTCGTCCTCGTCCTCGTCCTCGATCCGTCTCCTGTCTTTCAACGACCCCATTGTTTGATTTGAACGTTGAACGTTGAACGTTGAACGTTCCGTGGTAGGATAGTGTCCCCGGAGTGAAAATCAATCCGGTTGATATTCCTTGGCGGGCGGCGATATTTTGCCCGACGAAGAAGGCCTTGAGGAGCAAGGGGAATTGTCCGATGGAAGCCCTGGAGCGCTGGTTCGGCATGTCGCGGCAAGGGTCGCGCCCGGCGACGGAGGTCGTCGCCGGGGTGACCACCTTCATGACCATGGCCTACATCATCTTCCTGCAGCCGATGATCCTCTCGGGGGCGCTCTTCGGCCAGGAGACGGGCATGGATCAGGGGGCGCTGGTGGTGGGCGTCTGCCTGGCCTCGGCCTTCGGGTCGGTCCTGATGGGGCTGCTGGCGAACTATCCGGTGGCCTTGGCCCCGGGCATGGGGGAGAACTTCTTTTTCGTGCTGACGGTGGTGCCGGCGTGCGTGGCCCTGACCTCGCCGGGGGAGGGGTGGCGGCTGGCGCTCGGGGTGGTGCTGGTCTCGGGCTGCGTCTTCGTGCTGCTCTCCGCCCTGCGTCTGCGCCAGCTGCTCCTGCGGGCGATCAGTCCAAGCCTGCAGTATGCGATCGCCGGCGGCATCGGCCTGTTCATCGCCCTGCTCGGGCTGCAGCATGGGGGCGTCATCCACACGGGCGCCGCCGGCAACTACGAGCTGAGCGTCGGCACCCTGGCCGGCAAGCCCGCGCTAGTCTTTCTGGTCGGCCTGGCCGCCACCTCGGCCCTGCTCTGCCTGCGCGTCCGCGGCGGCATCCTCTGGGGCATCCTGGTCGCGGCCGGCACGGCTGGCGGCCTGGGCCTGATCCGTTTCGGCGAGGGGCTGGTCGGGATGCCTCCCAATCCCCTGCCGGTCCTCGCCCAGGCCGACCTGCCCGGCGTTTTCCGCCACCTGCTCCCCCTCCTGCCCCTGCTGGTCGTCTTCACCTTCATGGACGTCTTTGACACCCTCGGCACCCTGGTCGGCGTCGGCACCCAGGCCGGGCTGATGCGCGACGGCGAGCTGCCGCGGGCCGGCCGGGCCTTCGCGGCGGACTCCACCGCCACCGTCTTCGGGGCGCTGTGCGGGCAGAGCACGGTGACCAGCTTCATCGAGAGCGCCGCCGGCGTCGAGCAGGGCGGGCGCACGGGATTGACCGCGGTCGTCGCCGGCCTCTGCTTCCTGCTCGCCCTGCCCTTCACGCCGCTGATCATGGCGGTGGGCCAGTGCCCGGCGGTGACCGCTCCCGCCCTGGTGGTCGTCGGCGCGCTGATGCTGCGCAATGTCGGGCGCATCGCCTGGGACGACCACAGCGAGGCGATCCCGGCCTTCCTGGTGCTGGCGGGCATCCCCTTCACCTACAGCATTGCCGATGGCCTGACGCTGGGCTTCATTGCCGCGCCGGTGATCAAGCTGCTCGGCGGGAAATATCGCGAGACGGGCTGGCTGACCATCCTCCTGGCGGCTATGTTACTGGCGTATCTGGTGCTGGTGAAGGCGGCGGTCCTCAAGGGAGCCTGACCCGTGATGCAGTTCGACAGCGCATTCCTCTTCCGTCCCGGGGCGATGGTCGCCCTGTGGATGCTGATGTTCGCCTCGGACTGGCTGATGGACTGGTGGGGCGCCCGGCTCTACCACCAGCAGGTCAAGCATTTCTGCCTGTTCGAGAAGGGCTACAACCTGAAGGCCCTGAGCGCCGAGGAGATCGCCCACCCCTCGCGCATCCTGCTGCGCTTCCTCTCGGAGCTGGCGATCACCGCCACCGCCCTCTGGCTGCTCCTCTACGCCTGCCGCCTCTACGCCAACTGGCAGTTCTACGAGCTGTTCTGCGGCTTCTTCCTCCTCCTCGAGGCCTGCGTCCACTTCCGCCATGTCCGCAACGTCACCCTCTTCTCCCTGACCAAGCCCGGCAGCGGCCTCTACGGCTCGCTCGCCGTGCCCCGCTGGCTGACCCTGCGCAACGCCTTTGTCGAGTTCGGCATGTTCGGCATCGCCTTCCTGCTCATCTACTTCTTCGACAACACCAACCACTTCGCCTTGGGCGGCGTGATCGGCTGCTTCCTGGCCATCCTCTACAACTTCAGCCTCTCCGAGAAGGAGCGGCGCGAATTCCTGCGCGCCAACCCGCCCGCCATGACCACCCTCGAGCG
>CAZBDL010000152.1:0-7629 GCA_964490525.1 uncultured Victivallales bacterium
ACTTGTTACATTTGTATTTTTTCCCGTCCGAACGGCAACACGGAAGGCCCTGGCCATGGCACGGAACCGCTTCCTTCGCGTCGGCGCGCTAGCCGCAGCCCTCAGCCTCGCTTGGCCTGGCCTGTTGTCGGCCGGCATCTGGCCGGGCTTTGAGGGGCTCTATCACCAGAATTCATCTGCGACCGGGGTCAATGTCGGGTCCGGCTGTGCCGTGAAATGGGATGCCCGGATTGTCCCGGGCTGGGACCTGGGCACCAACTTGATCGGTGGCGGAACGGTTCGGGCTGGCACCTTCAATCCCGACAACGGTTGCTTCTATTCCCGCAACCTCTCGGCGCACTACGGCTATCTGGGGCTGGTCGGGACCACCTACGACACCTACACGGTGGCCAACGGCAAGTTTTGCCATGCCGTATTCTTGGACATGAACACCGGCACGGTGAAGAACTGCATTTCGACCAATCAATGGTGGGGCACCAAGTGGAACGGTGCCGACGCCCTGGAGACCTGCACCGGCGAGCAGGTGGTGGCATGGGATCCGGACACCGCCGCATTTCACATGATGGTTGGTGGGGACCAGTGCTCGCATCGTTCCTACAAGCCGCTGGCGAACATGGCCGGGTTTGTCTTTCCGACCCCGGTGACCGGGGTCAACGCCTGGGAGAGCATGTCGGCATATCCGGGCTTCGTGTCGAGCCGCGGCACCTGCCTGTGCGGCGACCCCCAGGCCAGCCAGCCGGAGACCCGCGACAAGGCGGACGCCGTCAGCGGCAATCCTCCGTTGAGCTACGACGAGTGGGATGCCGGGACGGTCGGCACCGCCAGTTACCCCGCCAACCGCTCGAGCTACATGGAGGTTCAGCCGGGTTCGGACTATCTGACCACCTCCAGCGCCAGCGGCCATGAGATATCCGACGGCATCCAGATCGCCAACAAGTACACGGGGGTCTGTGCGCACCGGGTGGACCAGATGAACTATGTCTACGATCTCGCCGCCTCCCCGATCAGCGCCGGCGGCACCCCGATGTTCAAGCGCTACGGGGCCACCATCCATCAGGGTAACCGCATCTATATGATGGGCCCCTGGGACACCGATGCCGCCACCACCGGCACGACCACCATCAAGGGCATGCGCCTGGCCTGCATCCAATACGGGAACCAGGACTTGCAGGAGAACGACGGCTATGCGGGCGAGGGCGCCAGCGAGACGGCCGTCCCCACCGGCCTGGTCTTCGACTACCATTTCGACTCCACCGGCGGCTCCTACTCCTGGATCCAGGCCGACAGCCGCTTCATCAACCTGCCGTGGCTGGCCGAGGGCGACGGGGTCTGGGTGGCATGGAAGCCGGCAAGGGACAGCAACTTCCAGGTTGTCCGCGCCACCAGCGGCGGTTCCAGCGCCTATGACCTTTCCATCGGTTCCGGGCTGGTCCTGGCCAGCCTCGCCGAGACCGGCGGCTATCGGATCCCGTACAACCAGGACATGGCCTACAGTTCCACCGCCAACCGTCTCGCCCTCTATACCAAGGCCACCGACCAGGCGGATCCGGTCAACGACCACTTCTACCTGACCGTCTTCGACTGCGCCACCGGGGCGGAACGCTGGACCTACGACCTCGCCACCCATTTCACCATTACCAAGGACACCTATCTGGCCGCGATCGACTTCTCGCGGATGACGGTGGCCGGCAACTACGCCATCGTCTCCTGGGTGGACAACTCCGGCACCTACGCCACGCTGAAGGCCGTGGCGATCGACATCGGCGCGAACTCCGCGCCATCCTCGGCCCCGGCGGTCTTCTCCTATGTCATGGATGGCTCCTCGACCGCCGCCGTCGAGACTGCCACCTACGGCAAGACCCGGGTTCGCGACTTGGTCCCGCTCGAGGGCGTGGTCTACGCCTTGGTGCATGAGAGCAACGAGGCCGGCGGGGCTGCTGGCGTGCGCAACAACTATGTCGCCGCCCAGCGGGTGATCGCCATTGCCTCCTCCACCCGCAGCACCATGTCGTTCAACTGGAGCGTCTCGCCGGACTCCGGCGCGGGGAAGGTCGTTGCCGTCGGCGACGCCTCCGGCTGCTCCACCACCGACGCGGGTGGCATCACGAGCTACGAGTGGGACTTCGACTACGACCACATCACATTCAATGCCGACGCCGCCGGCGCGGTGGTCAACCACACCTTCTCGGCCGTCGGCAGCTACACCGTCGCCCTGCGCCTGGCCGACGCCACCCACAGCGAGATCATGGTGACCACTGTCGAGGTCACCGCCTCCAGCTCCGGCACCCTGACCTATGAAAACGGATCCGGCATCGAGGACACCTTTGCCCAAAAGAGCACGTCCACCTGGCGTCCGGCGACCAATGTCGAATTCCAGATCCATGGTGCCGACCTGTCCAACGAGAGCTGCGCCATCCTCAAGTTCGATGTCTCCGGCATTCCCGGCGGCTCGACGATTGATTCCGCCGTGATGCAGGTCTACACCTTCAACCGGGCCGGCTCAGGCACCTTCTCGATCGGCACGTTCCCGAGCGACATCCTGACCGTCTCCGGTGCTTGCTGGGACTACCGGAACATTGCCAACAACGCCTGGAGCGCCGTTACGCCGATTGCCTCGGCCGGTTCCTTCGGCACCGCCGCCCAGCCCGGCTCCACCGGCTGGGTCAGCTTCGATGTCGCCGACGCCGTCCAGGATTGGGTCGACGGCACTGCCACCAACAACGGCCTCGGGATCTGGGCCAGCGGCACGGTTGACGACCGTTTCCACGCGGTGGAGAACAGCACCGATCCGGCCTTGTCGCCGAAGGTGACGATCAACTACTCCGGCAGCACCCCGGCGGAGGAGATCTACGCCGTCCATCCCGGCAGCGCGGCTGCCGAAAGCTACCCGTCCACCTCAAACATCGCGGTCAACTGGGGCAGCGAAGGCCCGATCACCACGGTTGACCTCTACTATTCCACCACGGCAGGCACCGGTCCATGGACCAGCATCGCCAGCGGCGAGAGCAACGACGGATCGTATTCCTGGAACGCCGCCGCCCTGGGCGGCAGCGCCACCGTCTGGGTGCGCGTGACCAAGGGTGGCGACGCTGCCGTCAACGCCGTCTCCGCCCATTCCTTTGCGATCACCGCCGGGGCCACCCACACCGTCAGCGGCACCGTCACGGTCACCGGCGACTCGACGGTCGAAAATGGCGTCACCATCCGTCTCGCGAGCGGTGCCACGGTCGTTGACAGCCAGGTGCTGGATGCCACCGGCACCTACAGCCTCGACGTCCCCGACGGAACGTATGCCTACGAACTGGCCGGGCCGGGCTACCTCTACGCCGTGACCACTCCCGCCCCCAACTCGATCGTCGTCGCCGGCGGAAACGTTGTGCAAGATGTTGCCGGCACCGCGACGGCCGACAGTGCCGCATGGTCATGGGACGGCAACGCCTGGGCCGATCCGACCCCGTACCTAAGCCCGATCACCCCGGCCGTCAAGACCAGTTGCCGGACGGTCTTGGCCACAGGACAAGGCTTCGGTCGCGTTGCCGGACGCATGGGACAGATCGGCGATTCGATCACCAACTCCCAGTCCTACTTCACCGGCACCCTGGGCGGAGGCGTCGGCACCAACGAGACCGGACACGACTTCAATCCCATCATGGGCTGGCTTTCTCCGGCGGTCACGGAAAACAGCCATAGCTATCCGGTCGCCCCCAACTGGAATTGCTGGTACCGCAATGCCAATGCCGACTACGCAGGCACGGTCGACGACTGGCACAAGGGCACGCCCTGGAGCTGTGTCAGTGGATGGCGCATCTCCGATGCCATCGCGGCAGGGCATCCCGCCACCGTCGTCACTAACATGAACATGTCCTGGGCCGTCATCATGTATGGCACCAACGACGTCGATGTCTGGGGTTCCGGAACCCTGGTGGCCGACTCGAACACATGGAAAGCCAGCTACAAGGCCTTTGTCCAGGGATTCATCGACCGCGGCGTCATCCCGGTTCTCAGCACCATTCCGCCGGAGCATGCCTACGCCCCCGACGGCGGCACCGGCGACGAGCGCTACACCATTGCCAATCAGCGCATCGTCGAGATCGCCGACGAGTTGAACATCCCCTATATCGACTTCTATGGATGGATCACGGCCAAGCAGCCCGGCAATGCCTGGGATGGCGCATTGCACGGCGAGCCCCGGCTGATCAACCTCGACGGCACCCATCCCAGCGACACCACCAGCAACTTCTCCCAGACCGCCCTGACCGTGAATGGCGGCTACCGCGCCCGCACCATGCTTTCCCTGGCCATGGCCGAGAAGATCAAGGCGATCGTCTTCGACGACGGCGACCCGGAGTCCGCGGACCTGACCATCACCACCGCCAGCCTGCCTGATGGGGCGCTCGGCGAAGCCTATTCCACCTCCCTCTCCGCCGTCAACGGCACCCCGCCGTATGCATGGAGCGAGGTCGGCGACAACCTTCCCGCCGGCATCACTCTCGCGGCCGACGGCACCCTCGACGGCACCCCCAGCGAGGCCGGAACCTTCACCGTCACCTTCCGCGTGACCGACGACGTCCTCGCCACCGACGACAAGACCCTGGACCTGACCATCACCGCCACCCAGTCCGTCACCCTGAATCCCATTCAGGACGCGTATGTCGATTCGTCGAATGCGGACACCAACTACGGCACCAACGCCGCCCTGTATTCCCAGGGCAACAACACCAACACCTATGCTCGGCTGGCGCTGGCCCAGTTCGACCTTTCCGGGATCGACCCGGCGTCGACGGTCGAGTCCGCCACCTTGCGCGTCTACTGCTCCAGCGAAAATGCCATCAAGGGCGGATTTGCCCGGATCTTTGGCGTCAACAACCCCTGGACCGAGGGCGGCGTCACCTACAACCGCTACGACGGCACCAACGCCTGGACGGGCGGTAATGCCAACGGCGCCCTCGACGCAACCGCGACCACCCCGGACAACGACACCTATGAAAACCTCGCCAACGTGGACGGGTCCAGCAATCCGATCGCCAGCCCCCCCTACCAGTCCGGGGCGTTTCCCAACGACGATTGGGGCGGGAGCTGGATCGAGTTCGATGTCGCCAGCCTGGTCGCCGACTGGGTCGACGGATCCCACGCCAACCACGGCCTTGCCGTCTGCACCACCGGCTATGTCGGCAGTCACGGTGGCGCGGTCGCCGACCCCCTCTATGGCTACAACCTGCTGACCTGGCACAGCCGCGAGGGCGCCAATCGCCCGGAACTGGTCATCGAGTACACGGCGCCTCCATCCTCCGAGCATGTCGTGACCTTCCAGACCGACGCCACGCCAGGCGCGACCCTGACCGGCGACACGGTTCAGACCGTTGCCCATGGCGGAAACTGCACTCCGGTCACGGCCGTCGCTCCCGTCGGATATTCCTTCACCGGCTGGACCGGGGGCGCCGTCAGCGCCGTCAACCCGTTGACCGTCACCAATGTCACGGCCAACCTGACCATCACCGCGAACTTCGCATTGAATTCGGTTGCCATCGTGACCGACGTCGCCACGGTTGAGATCGACGAAGGCAGCACGAACTCCTTCCAGGTGAAGCTGAGCGCCCAGCCGATTGCCGATGTGGCGGTGGCCGTTGCCCGCACGGCCGGCGATGCCGATGTCCCGGTCTCCGCAGGCGAGGCCCTCACCTTCACCACCGCAAACTGGGCGGATTGGCAGACGGTGACCTTGGCGGCCGCCGAGGATGGCGATGCGGCCAACGGCACGGCGACGATTTCATGTTCGGCGGCTGGACTGGCCACCGTGGATGTCACGGCGAACGAGGTCGACAATGACTACACCCTGACCGTGACCCATAGCGGCAGCGGCACGACCGTTCCCGACGGGGCATCCGTCCAGACCAAGGGCGTGGCCGTAGCCATCGCCGCAACGGCCGACGGCGGATCCCACTTCACCGGCTGGTCGCTGGTCAGCGGCACCGCCACCTTCGGCAATGCAGGAGCCGCCACCACGACCGTCACTGCCTCGGTGGATACCACCGTTTGTGCGAACTTCGCGGAGGACGTCATGCGCACGGTCGTCTTCGTGGCGCTCGAGGGCGGCACGGTCGACGGTGCGGCACGCGTCACCCAGACCGTCGTCGACGGCGAGGACTGCGCGCCGGTCGAGGCCATCGCCGATGCCGACTTCACCTTCTCCGGCTGGTCCGGCGACGTAGTCAACATGGACAACCCATTGACGGTCACCAACGTCACCGCCGACCTGACCCTCTTGGCGAACTTCGCGGCGGACGAGAAGGTCGCCGTCGCCCTGCGCTTCCCGGTCTCCGCCGACGAGGCGAACGTGCCAGGCAGCGTGTTCTCCAAGGCCCCGAAGGTGTGGGCGACGTACTACGACCCGATCAAGGATCCGGTGCGGGCGAAGATCAAGAAGGCGGCCGCAAAGGTCGTCACCAAGATCCTCAAGGACACGACCGTCGCCTCGGTGGACGTCGAGTGGAAGAAGAAGGTTCGGCTCTACGACCTCAAGGCGTTCAAGGGCGAGCAGAAGATCGGCACCGGAGTCGTGCTCTGGCTTGAGAACAATCCGGTTCAGGATCTGAATGTGTCGCTCCAGTCCTCCGGCAAGGAAGACAAGGTTCCGTATGCGGACGGGATCCGCACGATGGCCCTGGCCTGTCCGCGGCTCGACGCGGTGCGCGACGCCGGCGACACGGTCGACGTGACCGACCTGGCCGGCCGCCAGGGCCAGCAGCTCCTGCTCAAGGGCCGCTGGTTCGGCAACAAGCCGCCGAAGGTGTGGCTCGAATACATCCTGGCCGGCAAGCTCAAGTCCCTGAAGTTGAAGGTGATCAAGCCCTATGCCTTCGACGTGAACGGCAAGGTCGGCGTCAGCGTCATGGACAACGAAGACGGCGCGAGCGAGATGCTCGTCCAACTTCCGGCCGTCCTGCCTGCCGGCATCGCCGCCCTCGCCATCGAGAACGGCGTCGGCATCGCCTGCGCGGAGCTGACGGCACCGTAGGCGACCATGCCCCGGGAAGCGGCAGCGCGGGCGCGAAAGCGCATTTCCGCCTGCCGCCTTTTTTTTCGCTGCGGAGCTTGAAAAAAGCGCCGACACAACATATCTTTGTTACAAATGTTACACTTTGCTTCACTCTTCCGAGGGCTGCATGGATCGCTCGATCATGGAGTAAGCCAATGAACCGGACAGCGACCTTCGCGGGGCTGAACCTGCTTCTCCTCGGCTCGTTTCTGGCCTTGCCCGATGGGCTTGCCGCCCAGCCGACCGGGCTGACCGCCACCCGCCGTGGCGGCCAAACCTTCCTGGTATGGAACGAGGACCCCGGCCAGACTCAGGAGAGCTACCGGGTGTATCGCTCCACGTCTCCGATCAGTTCGATCGGCGGGCTAACCCCGATCGCCCAGATCGCGGAGGGCTCCAGCCGGGTCCGGATCAACTACGACAACCCGCTGGACGCCAACGGCTGGACGCTGCTGACCGCGGCCCAGAAGAACGGGCTGTACATGAACAATCCCTACGCCATCATCGCGGACTGCCCCTATCCGACCAGCGACACCGACCCCGGGGCGATCGCCACCACCTCCACCGGCGGCATCACCCACCTCGCCTTTCCG
>CAZBDL010000153.1:0-7622 GCA_964490525.1 uncultured Victivallales bacterium
ACTGGTTCGCGCAACGACTCGCGCTGGCCGTGATGATCCATGCCCCCGAAGACGACCAGGTTGTGGAAGCCGAGGAAGCGCCCGATCGCCTCGGCGTCCTTCTGGATCTGCGCGGCCAGCTCGCGGGTCGGCGCCAGCACCAGCATCCGGCAGGCCCCCGCCTGGCGCTTGGGCAGCGGGTTGTTCAAAAAATGCTGGAACGCCGAGATCAGGAAGGCCGCCGTCTTGCCGGTGCCGGTCTGGGCTCGTCCGGTCAGGTCGCGCCCCTTCAGGGCATGCGGCAGGGACATCGCCTGCACCGGCGTGCAGTATTGGAATCCCATCTCCTGCAGGCCCGCCAGGATGAGCGGATGCAGCCCCAGGTCGGCAAAGCGCACCTTGCCTTCGGAGGGGGGAATCTCGATCAGCGCCGGCGGCTCGTGCCGTGGACGCCCCGGGGGCGGCTGATGCACCCCCTTGGGCGCGTGCGCGGCGGCCTGGTGAGGCTGGGGACGGCCACGTCGGCGTGGGCGATGCGGCTCGGTTCCGGACGACGATGACTGCTCGGGTGCGGCAGGCGCGGGACGGGCCTTGGCGGAGGGACGGCCACGGTCAGCGGACGCGGCGGACGGAGGGGGCGTTGCGGGGTCTTTCTTCTTCGCGAAAAGACTGCTGAGACGCCGGCGGAATCCTTGGATCACGTTGTGGGAACCTTTGCTTTGGGAAAATGGTTTTATCACTATACACCCTGCCCGCCGGTTTGCCAGCGCTTGCAATCCGCGGCAATCCGCTATCCAATACTGGCACCGGCCCATGCCGCTGCCGACCATGGAGCCCCTCCTGCACCCGCACCACCTGGCAAAGGACCTCCCGATGACCTGGTTGACACTCATCGGCATCGGCATCGGCTTGGCGATGGACGCCTTTGCGGTGTCGTTGGCGAGCGGCGCGATCCTCAAGGAGGTGCGCTTCCGGCACGCCTTCCGGATCGCCTTCGCCTTCGGGCTGTTCCAGGCAGCCATGCCCCTGCTGGGCGGGGCGGTCGGAATGGCGATTGGCGCCCGTATCGGCAGCTTCGACCATTGGGTGGCGTTCGGCGTGCTGGCCGTCATCGGCGGCAAGATGATCTACGAGGCGGGCTTCATTGCGCGCGAGGAGAAGAAGACACACAACCCGCTCGACCTGAGGATTCTCCTCGTGCTGGCCGTCGCCACCAGCCTCGACGCCTTGGCCGTCGGCTTCTCCCTCTCCGTGCTTGCCACCGACATCTACCGGGCCGCCGCCGTGATCGGGCTGGTGACCTTCGCCATCTGCTTTGCCGGGGTGCTCATCGGCGACCGCATCGGCCATCTCTGCGAAGACAAGGTCGAGATCCTGGGTGGCCTGATCCTGGTCGGCATCGGCGTCAAGATCCTCGTCCAGCACCTGGCCTGAGCCACCAAGGCTATTTGCTGTAGTAGCCGTCAAGCTGGCGTGGGTCAAAGGCCTTCCGCGCAGGCTTCTTCGGCGGCGCAACGGGCTTTGGGGGTGACGCGGCAGGCTTCGGCGCCACCGCCGGGCGCGGCGTCCCGACCGGGGGGATCGACGGCGCGAGCCGTGGTCCGTCGTCACGCCTGGCCGCCGGCACCCGGGCACCGCGCTCACCGTCGTCACCCGCATTCCCCGGCGATGACTTCGGGCCATACTCGCTACGCCCCTTGATGATCTCCCTCATCATCGCATCGATCCCGTTGGTGATCGCGTCGACATCCGTGGTGCCGTCGCCGCGGCGCAGGACATCGCCCGGCAGGTGGATGACCTTCTCCACCCGGTCCATCATCAACATCGCCTTGAGATAGTCCTTGAAGCACTTCTCCTGGAGGTTGAAGATGACCTTGCCGGCCACGCCGCCCTTGGCCTGGCGGAGACGGAAGTCAAGGTGGTCGAACTCGGCCCGCAGCTCATCGTCCGGCAACATCCGGAAGGAGGTCTGCCCGTCCTTGCTCCAGCGCCAGGACTTTTCCGCCTCGCGCAGGCGGAACCGCGCGGCGCAGGCGGCGGCGACCATGCGGAACACCTCGGCGGGGGTCACGTTCAGCCGCAGGGCACAGGTTGGATCGATCACCCCGGGAATGTCCATCGCCGCCTTCACCCGCCAGCCGGTGGAACTGGTCGAGAGACGGCAGTTCTCGGGCAGGCGCAGGGAAAACGGGTAGGCGCGGCGGTCACCCGCCATGAAGGACTCCTGACGGGCCAGGATTTGCCTGGCGCGGGAGGCGTACACGGTGGTCTGGCGACGGTTCTTGCCGCTGCCCCGCGATTCCGTCCAGAATTCCTCCAGGTCGATGGCGATGGCATTGCACTGGCATTCGCTGCGCCCGCCGACGACCTCGATCTCGCCCGTCACCAGGCCACCCTGGGCATGGCTTCTCGCCAATTCCCCGATCACCAGGCGGCAGCCACCGATGTTGAAGGTGCGCATGATGCTGTCCAGGATGCCCATGGCCGTGCCTCCGTGTTGCCGTGAAACCAGAACGGGCGATGCTCAACGCTCAACGCTCAACGCTCAACGCTCAAGGACCATTGTGCCTCCATTGATCGTTGGGCGTTGAGTGTTCAGCGTTGGGCGTTGGGCGTTTTCTTTTCGTCATCGTCGCCGCCGATCCCTTTCTCCCGCAGGCGGGCCAGCGACTCGCGGGCCAGGACATGGTCCGGTTCATCGTGCAGCAGCTCCTCCCAGATTGCGGCGGCCGCCTGCACCTGACCATGGTTGGCATAGAGCGCCGCCAGATTGTGACGGGCCTGGGCAAGGCTCGCATTGACGCGGAGGGCCGCGACCAGGTCGGCCTCGGCGGCGGCGGCATTGCCCAGGCGGGCATGGTTGACGCCGCGGTTGGCCAGGGCGGTCGCATAGCGAGGGTAGATGGCCAGGGCCCGGTCGCAGGCGATCACGGCGGCGGCATAGTCGCCCTGCGCCTCGAGGGCGACCGCCAGGTCGTTCCAGCTCTTGACGCTTCCGGGGGCTGCGGCAATGCCAGCCAGGGCCAGGGTGTCCTGGTCGCGCCAGTCGCCGCCGCGCACCCAGATCCGGACCGTCGCCGCCACCAACAGCAGCGACGCCAGCGCCAAGGTGAGTCCGCCGCGCGGCAGGCTGTGCGTCGCCCACGGCAGACGCGCCACCACCAGGCCCAGCGCCAGGCAAAACCAGACGCTCGGCAGGTAGTGCAACCGCTCCGCGAAGATCGTCCCGGCCACTAGGATGAAGTTGCCGGCCGGCAGGATGCACACCAGCCAGGCCAGCGGCAGGAAGGCCGCCAGGAAGCGCCACCGCCGCCGCGCCCCGAGCCAAAACGCCAGCGGCACGCCAAGGACCACCAGGAGCGTCAGCCACGCCCGGGCATCCAACCAGGTTTCCGACGGCAGCACCTGGGCGTAGGAATAATCATGGGAAAGCACCTGCGGCCAGAGGTATTTTCCCAGCGCCATGCCCTGGAGGCGCGTCGCCGAAACCACCCGCACGAGGGGCGAGACGAGCGCCAGGCGATTGTCGATCTCCGGCACGAAGTGCGCCAGGTCGGGCGTCAACGTGCCCAAGGCCAGGCAGCGCGACGCCACCACCACGCACAGCCCAAGGCCATAGGCCCCGTACACAGGCAGGCGATGCCAGATGCCGCACCAGGTCGGCGGGCGGCCACGGACCGCCCCCCCGCCAAAGTCCATCATCAGGCAAATCGGCAGGAAGGCCACCGCATGCTCCTTCGACCAGCACGCCAAGACCAGGCAGGCCGCCGCCGCCAGCGTCCGGCCCACGGGGTCGGCCCCGCCCCCCTCCCGACGCCGTGGATGCAGAACCAGCGCGGCCAGGACCAGCCCCGCGCACAGCAATTCGCCCCGCCCGAAGGCCGGAATGACCGCCTCGGCATGGATCGGCATGACCGCAAAGAAGGCGCCCGCCAGCAAGGCCCCCAGCGGCCCGAGTCCCAGGCGGCGCGCGAGAAGATACGCCAGCAGTGTCACGCCCGCATGAAGCATCAGATTCAGCATCCGAAACCCCGGCGCCCATTCGCCATGGAGCCTGACGTTCACCCAATAGCTGAACAGGGTCAGCGGCCGGTACAGGCCCTGCGCCCGGGTCCCCGACCAGAACGACCGCTGCCAGCACTTCAGCGGATTCGCCTCCGTCCGGTAGAAGGCATCCTCCTGGATCAGTGGAATGTCGTCGAACACGAGCTTGCCGTCCAGGCTGCCTAGATATGGCAGGATGGCCAGCGCTAGGAGCAGCCCCCAACGCCAGCGGAAGAGCCGCCGGCGCCAGTCCTGGGGGCGACCGCTCATGCCCGCCCCATGAAGCGGTCGATCTGCACCAATGCCGCGGCAGGGAGCGGCGTCGCCTCCTCCCGCAAATGCTGCCGCACCAGCAGGGTCATGCGCGCCGCCGACTCCAGCACCTCCAGCCGGTCGAACGCCTGCAGCAGGTCCTTCCCCACCGTCAGCGCCCCATGGTTGCGCATCACCAGGCAGTCCGCTCCGGCCGCCGCCGCCCCCACCGCCTCGGCCAGCTCCGCCGAACCCATCGGGAAATACGGCACATAGGCAATGGTCCCGAGGATCGCCCGGGCCTCCGCGATCAGCCCCGTGTCAATCTCGGCCCGCGTCGCCGCAAACGCGCTCGCCGTCAACGGATGCGCATGCACCACGGCCCCCGCGTCCGGTCGCGCCCGATACACCGCCAGGTGCATCCGACTCTCGATGCTCGGGCGGAAGCCGGACGGCGCCAACGGCTCGCCGTCCGCCGCCAGCACCCCGATCTCCCCGCCCCGCATCCGCCCCTTGTCCGAGGCCGACGGCGTCAGCAGGAAGCATCCGTCCGCCAGACGCCGCGACAGGTTGCCGCCCGAGGTCGTGGTCAAGCCCATGCGATACAGGCGGCGCATGAACCGCGCCACCTCCCGACATTCCCCGCGATGCTCCACACGCCCCATGGACGCCTCCCAATGGTTGCGAATCCCGCAGTTCACGGTACAATATCGGCGGCAACCATGAAAGAAAGGGCCAAGCATGAAATTGGGCATCATCGGCGGCAGCGGCATCTACGCCATCGAGGGCATCGGACGGCCCGGGGAGGTCGAGATGCCGACCCCCTTCGGCCCCCCCTCGGACGCCTTCCACACCGGCCTCCTCGAGGGCGTCGAGGTCGTCTTCCTGCCGCGCCATGGCCGCGGCCACCGGCTCTTGCCCGGCGAACTGAATCACCGCGCCAACATCTTCGCCATGAAGGCCCTCGGCGTCACCCACCTGGCCAGCATCTCCGCCGTCGGCTCCCTGCGCAAGCGCCTCCGCCCGCGCGACGTCGTCCTCGTCGACCAGTACGTCGACCGCACCAAGCGCGGGGCCGACCACACCTTCTTCGGCAACGGCGTCGCCGCCCACATCGGCTTCGCCGAGCCGGTCTGCCCCCAGCTCCGCGCCCTCGCCCTTGCCGCCGCCCGCGAGGCCGCCGCGACCAGCGACGGCGACCGTCCCGCCCCGCGTATCCACGACGGCGGCACCTACCTGAACATGGAGGGGCCGGCGTTCTCGACCAAGGCCGAGTCCGAGCTGTACCGCTCCTGGAAGATGGACGTCATCGGCATGACCAACCTGCCGGAGGCCAAGCTCGCCCGCGAGGCCGAGATCTGCTACACGACCGTGGCCATGGTCACCGACTACGACTGCTGGCATCCCGACCATGACCATGTCACCGTCGAGATGATCGTCGCCGTCCTCAACGCCAACGCCGACCTCGCCAAGCGCATCGTCCGCGGCATCGCCCGCGGCCTCCCCTCCCTGGCCGGCGAATGCCCCTGCGGCAGCGCCCTCGCCAACGCCCTCATCACCAGCCCCGACCTCGTCGGCCCGGAACTCCGCAAGAGGCTCGCCCCCATCATCGGCAAGTACCTGCCCGTGAAAGCCTGAGAACTCATCCGCCGGCATCGGGGAGACGCACGTCGATGGCTTTCACGTCCCCGGGGGGCGGCATGGCCATCAACCTCCACCGACACCGCGGGCCAACTGCCACTGCTGGCCCAGGTCGAGATTGGCAACCCACATCGAGATGGCGGATTGGTCAAGGATGTCCCCCGACACCTCCACCATGCCCCTGATGTCGGAGAGGTGCTTCTCCGAATGGCCTTCGCGAAAGTACTCGAGCTTACGGACAATCACGTATTCCGGCGGGGCAACCCAAATCCCCTTCCCGGCCGAAAGCTCAATACGCCTTTTCCGCACAAGCCCCCAGGCCTGAAGTTCATCTGTCCGATGGACGTAGATGTCGGCCTTGAAGCCGGTTTCATGGTGAATGAGGTTGAAGTGGCCGCGCTGGGGGCGGCGGCTCTCGATCTCCAGGACTTCCACAGGGGGACAGTAAAAGTCCGTCATGGGGAAGGCTTGGGCAAATCCTGGAATCTGGGATGAAGGCAAGGCGATGACAAGGTCCAGGTCATGGGTGAATCGCGGCAGGCCATACAGCATGCTGGCGACGGAGCCAGTGGCCATATAGTTGACCCCGGACTGCTCCAGGCGATCGGTGAAGACAAGGAAGCAATCAGCCTGATCCATAGAGGAACACCTCCCTCACGCGCTTGGCGATCTCCTCGGAACTCCAGTCAGGACGCTGCGCCTTGAATGCCGCCCGTTTCCATTCCCGGGCCTGCATGTGCATCGAGGCGATCAGGCGTAGCTTGTCCGCCGCCGGCATCTTCCGGAATATCTCGATCTCTTCGGAGGCGAGGCTGGTCTCGGTCATTGTGCAAGCCCATGCGCAGGTGCCGTCTTCCGGTCAACGATATCCCCGGCGGGGCGCTTGTCAATCCGTCGGCCAAGGCGAGCGGGCAACCGCCGGGCATCCCGGCCCTGACGGCACAAGGTCACGCATGCGCGGCGTTCGGCGTTGGATGTTGCGCATTCCGCCCCCTTCGCCCCTCGCCGCTACCCTTGGGCTTCCCCCTTGAGCAGGTAGGGCTGACCGGCGGGGACGCGGCGGAAGGCCCCGGCGGGACATGACCGGGCGATCGCGCACTCGTTGCAGTTCAGGCAGCGGTCATGGCGCACCTGCAGGAAGAGCGAGCCGTTGCCGAAGTCGCCGCAGCCCTTGACGCAACGCCCGCAGCCGATGCACAACCCCTCCTCGACCGTGTACTCGAAGTAGGGGTCCTCGATGAAGGTGCGGCGCAGGGCGTCGGTCGGGCACAGCCGGTTCTCCGCCGCCGTGTCGGGATCCCGGGTGCCCGGACGATGATATCCCCCGCACAGCTCGCAGTACCCGCACATCGCATAGGCATGGACGCATTTCACCGCCGACGGCGAGAGGACGCAATGGGTCGCGCATTGCCCGCATTGCACGCACTTGCCGGGATCGAGCTGCCAGACCGTGCCGTCCACGGTGCCGCGCCGCCGCCAAAGCGCGCCCAGGGCCGCCAAGGCCAAGGTCGCCACGCCCCAGCGCAGGAAGCCGCGCCGGGTGCATGCGAAATTCGCAACATCTTTCCCTGGACTAGGATCCATCGTCATTGCCCTTCCCATACAAGGGCCGAACCTGGCCCATCGCACGGCGCATCGAGAGCGCCGTCGGCAGGCCGCAGGTGGTGGACTCGGGGCACCCCCGGCAAATCCCGGCACCGACGCAG
>CAZBDL010000154.1:0-7583 GCA_964490525.1 uncultured Victivallales bacterium
GGCGCACTTCGATGTCACGAACGTCGCGGCCGAGCTGGGCGACACCTCGCTCGACTGGGACTTCGGCATCGAAGGATTGACCACCATCATCGGATCCTACTTCCGGAGCGCCTTTCCCGCCCTCAAGGTCACCCTGCCACACACGGGCCATTAGCCATCCGGCACATCCGGCGTCGCGGCCAAGGTCCGCCGGCCCCCCTCGGCCCCGGGCATCTCTCCCCAAAGGCCAGGTTCGTACCGCCGGAATCGCCTCCCCCTCCCTGGGTTCGCGCCACATGGCGCTCGCCGTTGGCGCGAGGCTTGTAAAATCGTCGCCAAACGGGTATTTTGGGATTTGCCGACCATAACGCCAAGCCGACGACGACGGGGCGGAGACGGGGTGGGACGGCGTCCGGGCAAGATACCCACAAGGGGAAGAGCAGGGACGATGAACTACGTCATCGAGACGGAAGAACTGACGAAGCACTACGGCATGCTGTTCTGGCGCCGCAAGGAGGCCGCGCTGGATCGGCTGACCATGGCCATTCCGGAATCGGTGGTCTTCGGCTTCCTCGGCCCGAACGGGGCGGGCAAGACGACGACCATCCGGTTGCTCATGGACCTGATCCGGCCGACCGGGGGCCGGGCGATGATCCTGGGCCGGCCCCCCGACGATCTCGAGACCAAGCGCCACATCGGCTTCCTGCCGGATTCGCCGGCCTTCAACCCGTATCTCAGCGCCTATGAGTTCCTGGTCATCTGCGCCAAGCTGCTGCGCATTGGCGGCGACCAGCGCCGTCAGCGCATCGACGAGGTGCTCGAGACGGTGCGCATGACCAAGCATGCGCGCAGCAAGCTGGGCGGCTTCTCCCGGGGCATGCTTCAGCGCATCGGCATCGCCCAAGCCATCCTCAACCGCCCCCGGCTGCTGGTCTTGGACGAGCCCTTGGTCGGGCTCGACCCGCACGGCCGCCAAGAACTCAAGGACATCATCCTCCGCCAGAAGGCATCGGGAACCAACGTCTTCTTCTCCAGCCACATCCTCTCCGACGTCGAGAAGATCTGCAGCCATATCGGCATCCTCAACCAGGGCCAGCTGCTTTGTTATGGGGGACTGGACGAACTGCTCTCGGTGACGGGCATGCGCGTCCATGTCCATCCCGGCCACCAGGACCTGATCGGGCGGCTCATGCCGGAGGCGACCGGCAGCATTCGCCTGCCCGATGGAGGCTGGGAGCTGGTCTTCCCTTCCGCAGAGGGCTTGCGGGAGCGGATCGGCGACATGCAGCGCGAACATCCCGGGGCGATCAACATTGCGCCCTCCCGGGAAAGCCTGGAGGATTTTTTCTTCCGCAAGATTGAAAACCAACGGGCGATCAGCTAGTTTACTCGGCGAGATTCACCTTTTTTTTTGTCACGACATCCAAGGCACGATTCCAAACGTTCAACAGCAGAGAGGGGCAAGCGATGAACGAGATCATGGCCATCGCCAGTGGCACCTGGCAGCGCATCCTGCGAATGCGGGTCGTCTACTTCCTGGTCGCGTGCGTATGCGTGCTGATCTGGAGCGCCTACCGCTACGAGGTGCTGTCCATGGGGATGCACAAGGAGTTGATGGTGGACGTCTCGCTGGTCCTGAACATGATTGCGGCGATCGTCGTGGCGATCTCGATCACCTTCGAGATCCCCAAGGAGCTGCGCGAGGGCGTGGCCTCCACCCTCCTCAGCAAGCCGCTCGGGCGCACCCAGTACCTGCTCGGCAAGCTAGTCGGCACCGTGGTCACCGGCGTGGTGGTCACCGGCCTGATCACCATCGGCTTCGCCGTGATCTTCAACATGGCCTTTGGCCAAGTCGGCGCAGCGGCCCTGCAGGGGCACCTGCTGATCATGGCCAGCGTCGTCCCGATGGCGGCACTCGGGGTCTTCTACTCGGTCTTCATTCCCGAGTCGGTCGCCGCCGTCATCACCGCCCTGACCATCTGGTTCACCCATTCCACGGGCGGGCTGGCCAAGGTCAAGGTGCTTTACGGCGGCGTCATCCCCGACTTCAACCTCTTCAACCTGCGGGCGGAGGCCGCCTACGGGATCGGCGGGGCGAACTGGACGTATCTCGTCCTGGCCTTGGCCTGGGGCGTGGTCTTCAGCGTCTTCATCACCACCGTCGCCAGCCTGATCTTCAGCCACAAAGACCTGAAATAAGCGAGGGGAGCCCGCGCCATGAAGCGTTCATTGATTGTCCATCTGGTGGTCATGGTCGTCGCCGTGCTGGTCGGCGCCCACTTGGCCGGCATCCTCAACGGCAACCGCAACAAGATCGCGTCCTCCCAGGACCTGCTCTCGAAGAGCCCCCTCGGCGGATGCCACAAGTTCGCGGCCGACGTCCAGTGGATGCTCTTCATCAACTACTGCGGTTCGATCGACGCCATCAACGAGGAGAATGCGCCCGAGGTCAACCGGCGTCTCATGCAGATTCTCCGCAACGATCCCGACTTCGAAAAGGCCTATGAGGTCGGCGGCCTGATGCTCTCGGTGGCCGCCCCGAAGGAAGCGATCGCCGTCTTTCAGCAGGGCATCGGCAATCCGCGCCTCAAGCACAATTGGCAAATGCCCTTCCTGGCGGGCTACATCATGACCCACCACATGAAGGGCAAGGACCGCGACCTGGCACAGGCGGAGCGGTTCTTCCGCGAAGCGGCCCAGCGTTCCTCGCCGCCCGAGCCCCATGTCCTCTCCTCCCTCAACCGAATCCGCGCCCAGCGCATGCTCGACAATGGGACGGACCAAGGCATCCGCCTGGTGAACCAGAAGCAGGCGCTCCTGCATGCCCTGGTGGGCGACTGGAAGGTCCGGCAGCGCGAATCCGCCGATGGCAGCTATGGCGGCGGATCCTACCAGGATCTTTCCGGGCGCATCCAGCAAGCAGTCCAAGAGGCCCGCGAAGAGGCTCCCGAAGACGAGAATGTGCGCAAATCGATCGAGATGGCGCGCAACACCGTGCTCAAGGGGACCCATCTTTGCGAGCGTTGCCTGGCCACCTACGGCCCGGGGGAGAAGCATTGCTCCGCCTGTGGCCATCCGGTCGAGATCTACGGCACCTGTTCAGCCTGTAGCGCATTGCTCAAGGGACGGTTCTGCAATCAATGCGGCAAGGACAACCAATAGATCACGTTCCGATGGGCATGGGGCAATCCCGGTTCAAGGCCGCGGCGGTGCTGTTCGCCGCGGCCATTTTTTGCTATTTTTGCGCGGAGTCGGTGCTGCGCCAGTCGGCATTGAGCCGACTGACGTCAAGCGGAGGCATCGGGGTCGAGAAGATCGTCTCGCGCCTTCCCCAGTCCTTCCGCCAGCGGGTCCGCGACCGCATCGAGTACGGCCGCCTGCGGGATGCACTGGCCAATGCCCGCACCGACCACGAGCAGGTGGCGGCCATGGTCAGCCTGGCGATGGCGGAGAAAAAACCCGCCGTGGCCGACGCCTGGCATCGCAAGATCCTGCGCGAGCACCCGGACGTCCTCGAAGCCGCACCCTCCCATCTGCATTTTCTGCTGCGCGACGGCGACGACAAGGTCACCATCGAGGGGTATCATGCGTTTCTCCGGCGCCAGCCGCAAACGGCCCGCCTTGCGCTCTGGCAAAGCGGGAACGGGACGCTAATTCAACGGCAGGCTGCGGCGCCTGACCAATTGGCCTTTCTGCAGCCACTGCTCGCCGTCACGCCGGACTGCCTGGAATACGGTGCCCTTTACCGGCGACTAGCTGAAGTCGCGGCGGGGATGGGCGAGCTCGCCCTGCGCGACGAGGCCGAGGCGCTAGCCGAGCGCTGCCTCGAACTGCCCACGGCCGCCGAGGTTCAGGCCGAGATTGAGCGCCAAGGCATGGCCGGGGCTAATGCCGGAGGCGCACCATGAGGGACCGCATCACCGCGATCATCCATCTCACCCTCATCAAACTACGTGAGCCGGCCTTCCTGCTCATGGCCGCACTCGCCTTGGGCATCGGCTACTGGGTCTCGGAAATGGAGGTGCTCTCCGTCCAGGACGAGAATGAGATCCTGGCGCGGCTCCTGGTGGCCGGTGGCGGCACGCCGGTCCTGGCCGGCTTCCTGATCATCCTCGCTACCACCCTGCTGCTGGCGGTATTCGTCGGGGCCACCGACATCCCCCGCGACATCGAAGGCCGCATCGTCACCTTCATCCTCGGCAAGCCGGTGTACCGGACGGAGTACCTCATCGGCAAGTATCTGGGAATCTGCACGATCTGCATCCTCTTCTTCCTGATCGCCAGTGGCGCCGCCGTGGTCGGGCACCTGGTCCGCACCGGCGGCATCTATCCCCTGGCGCTGCTCCTCCGGCAGGGGGCGCTGATCCTTGCCGTCTTTCCCTTCGTGGCCATGACCATGATGTTCTCCTGCTTCCTCAACGACCTGAGCGCGATGATCCTCTCGGCCCTGTATGTGATTTTTTCGCTGTTCGTCGGCACCATTCCGATCCTCGCCGAGATGCTTCCCAAGAGCATCGGCATCGACGCCTACCTCTACATGTTCTACTACTGGTTCCCGAACTACCTCTATTTCCTGCAGAACGTCAGCATCGTCGGACTGGTCCTGCCCGCGATGGCCGTCTATGCCGCCAGCATCAGCATCATCTTCCTGATGGTCGCCGCCGCCCGCCTCAACGCCCGCGACCTGACCTGAGGGGGACAAGGCAGGGACCGTCTCCGCCATGCGGCTATGGCTGCGCGAGGTTCCATGCGGTGAGGCCAACACCATTCTCGATGACGATGGCGGCGATGCCAGCGGGCAGGATGTCCGGAAGCTGCACGAGCATCTCGCTCGCGCCGTCCGCCGGATCCATGACGCTGACCCCGACCTTGCCGTTCACATCGAACCGGTAGGGCTTGATGACCTTCAGCTTCAGGACCTTGAGCTTGCCGCCCAGGGCATATTCGAGCCACACTTTCGGCGGCTTGTTGCCGAACCAGCGGCCCGTGAGGATGAACTGGCCGCCCGGGGAAAAGTCGGCCGGATCCGTCAGCTCCGACAGATCTGTCGGATCGAGGATCCGCTCGAGGCGCGGGCAGGCCAGCGCCACCGTGCGGATGCCGTCGGCGTACGACGCCCCGCCTTCCTTGCCGCTTGCCTGAAGGTTGACGTTCAGGTCGCGGACCGCGTTGTCTTCCAGCCATTGGACGACCCCGATGCCGCCCTTCTGCGCGCCCTTGAACGCTTTGAGGTCATAGAGCCGAACCTTCTTCTTCCATTCGACGTCCACCGAGACGACGGTCGTGCCCTTGAGGATCTTGGTGGCAACCTTGGCGGACACCTTCTTCTCCTTCAGCCTCAACGGATCCTTGACCGGATCGTGGTACGTCGCCCACACCTTCGGGGCCTTGGAGAACATGCCGCCCGGAACGTCCGCCTCGTCGGCGGAAACCGGGAAGAGCAGTCCGGCGGCGACCTTCTCGGCCGCTGCGAAGTTCGCAACGATGGTCATGGGCGAGATCACGTTGGTGACCGTCAGCGGGTTGTCCATGCCGACCATGTCGCCGGACCAGCCGGTGAACTCGCAATCAGCATCGGGAATCGCTTCGACCGGCGCGCAATCCTCGCCCTCGACCACCGTCTGGGTGACGCGTGCCGCGCCGTCGACCGTGCCGCCTTCGAGCGCCACGAAGACAACTGTGCGCATGACATCCTCGGCAAAGTTCGCATGAACCGTGGTGTCGGACGAGGCGGTGACTGTTGTCGTGGCGGCATCCGCATTGCCGAAGGTGGCGGCACCGCTGGCCACCGACCAGCCGGTGAAATGAGATCCGCCGTTGGCCATTGCGGCGATGGGCACAGCCACGCCCTTGGTCTGGACGGATGCCCCATCGGGAACGGTCGTGCCGTTGCCGTCGTGGGTCACGGTCAGGGTGTAGTCATTGTCGACTTCGTTGGCCGTGACGTTCACGGTGGCCAAGCCAGCCGCAGAACAGGAAATCGTCGCCGTGCCGTTGGCCGCATCGCCATCCTCGGCGGCCGCCACGGTCACCGTCTGCCAATCCGACCAGGTCGCGGTGGTGAAGGTCAAGGGCTCGCCGCCGGAGACGGTGACGTCGGCATCACCGGCCGTGCGGGCCACGGCCACGGCCACATCGGCAACCGGCTGGGCGCTCAACTTCACCTGGAAGGCGTTCGTGCCGCCTTCGTCGACCTCAACCGTGGCGACATCGGTCACGATGGCAACCGAATTCAGTGCGAAATTCGCGGTGACGGTCAGGTCGGCGGTAACGTTGGTGATCGTCAGTGGGTTGACGATGCTGTAGTTTGCGCCGTCATGGGTCCAGTTCACGAAGTGGAAGCCGGCCGGGGCGGCGGCGGTGACCGCCACCGCATCGTCGCCATGGGCAACGGTCTGGGTCAGGCTGGTCATACCGTTCACGGTCGCACCCGGAGTCGCGTCCGTCTGGAAGGTGACGGTGTAGCTGGCGGTCGCATAGGTGGCGCTGATCTCGGCGGCGGTCGCCGGCATGGTGATGGTGGTGCTGGCGGCAGCGGTGTTGGCGACATTCGCGACATCGCCGACCCAGGCGTCGAAGACCTGTCCGACGGAAGGCGCGTCGGCAATGATCGGGACCACGGTTCCAGCCGTGTAGGATCCATCACCGGCCCCGGAGTTGACGGTCAGAATATGGGTGGGATCTGGTGTGCCTGTGCCCTGGATCGAGAAGTTGTACGGGTTCTCGTCGGCATCGTCGCTGGCGATCGACAGCGTGGCCGAGCGCGTCCCCGCCGCCGCCGGATCGAAGGTCACCTGGAACGTGCTTGTCCCGCCTGCGGCCACGCTGGCCGCTGGCTGGACGGTCACCGTGAAGTCGGCTGCATGCGCGCCGCCGACCGCCACCCGCGGCGTGCCGGTGAGGTTCAGGGTCCCGACGCCGAGGTTGCGCACGGTAAATGTGCGCACAACCGTTCCGCCGGTGACCGCCACCGCATCAAAGTCGGTGTGATCAACGAGGCTTGGCGTGATGTCTCCATCCGCAATCGTCACTGAGTTGCCCTGCACATCCATCTCGGGCGCCTCGGCAGGGTTCGGCAGTACCGTGACGGCGACATCGGAGGACGCGCCAAGTTCACCGTCCCAGGCGATGACGCGCAGGAGGTATTCGCCGGCGGCGCTGAACGAGGCGGTCGTGTCCTTGGCGGTGGTCGTGCCGTTGTCGGTGAATCCGACCGCGCCAGGCCCTGCAAGCTTGCTCCAGGTATGGACAAGGTGGCCGGGCGATGCGGGCAGGCCGTCGTCCCACGCTTCGGCGGCGAGACTGCACGTTCCCGGCAGGGTGACCGTTTCCGGAGCCGCAGCCGCCTCGCGAAGCAGGATGGGGGCCTGGTTGCCGGCGCCGGTCTTGACCGCGTAGATGCTGTCGACCAGGAGATCGTTGCCGCCGCTCGGAGAATAGCCGAACCATAAGGTTTCGATGCTGTTCAGCGTGTAAGTGGTGGTCTTGATGGCTGCGGTCGGGATCCGGACGAGCTTCCATTGATCCGTGGCCAGCGGCTGGCCATCGGCGGTATAATCATCGAGAAGGACTGAATTGCCGCCCCCGTTCCAGCTGGAGATGCC
>CAZBDL010000155.1:0-7563 GCA_964490525.1 uncultured Victivallales bacterium
GGCCGCAGAACACCGGCACGCCCGGCTTGATGATGCCGGCCTTCTCGCCGGCAATGGCCACCTCGGTCGTCCCAAGGTGGGCCATGTGGTCCAGGCCAATGCCGGTGATCACGGAGGCCAATGGCGTCACCACGTTGGTGGCGTCGAAGCGTCCGCCCATGCCGGTCTCCCAAACGACGATATCCGCGCCGCAGTCAGCGAAATGCATTGCCGCGAGGACGGTGGTGACTTCGAAATAGGTGGGGCAGCGCCCGGCCGCCGCCATCCGCTCCGCCGCGGGCCGCAGCCGCTCAATCAACCGGGCCAATTCCGCGTCCGCAATCGCCTTGCCGTCCATCCGAAACCGTTCCGTCACCGAGATCAGATGTGGCGACGTATAGAAGCCGCAGCGGCACCCGGCGGCCGTGAATCCCGCTGAGAGGAGCGCCCCGACCGAGCCCTTGCCGTTGGTTCCGGCCAAATGGACGAAGCGCAGGCGCGCGTGGGGATGGCCGACCGCCGCCAGCAGTTCAAGGACCTGCTCCAGGCCAAGCTTGATGCCGAAGCGCTGCAACCCCAGCAACCAATCGAAGGGCGAGGAGGACATGGGTGGACGACACTGATTTTCTTATTCGTCTTAACGCACCAAGAACACGCAACGGTCAACACACGGAGCTCAACGTTCAACGTTCAAGTGCCACCGTGTGTTCATTGAGGAGTGCACGTCGACTGGTTTCATGTCAAAACAATCATGCGCCAATCAAGGCATCGGAGAGGGCCGGGAGACATCGGACGAGAGGAGTTGCTGGGCACGTGGATCAAGGAACAGGATCAGGTGGGACGGGCATTTCCGGAACCGCGACCAGAATCTCCTCGCGCCAGCATTCACGGGGCTGTGCCGCCTCTCCATGGGTCGCCAGCAACCACATCCGCCAGCGGTACGGGATGGTTCCGGGCGCCACCTCGGCCAAGGGATCCCGCAGGGCCACGCTTTCCAGGCGATATGCGGCATCGGGGGCATCCGGGGGCATCGGCTGGATGAGGCGCATGCGGATCAATCCCTGCCAGACATCCATGGGCAGGCTGTTCACCTCGCGGTCAGCCACCCGGAAGGCATTGGTCACGCCGGGGGGAACGGCCACGGCACCAATCTCTGGGCAGCGCGTCGCCAGCGAGGTCGCCATGTAGTCGACCGCCGCGCCGGGATCCATGGCCACCGGAACAGATGCCCGTGGCGTGACAATCGCACCCTCCGGCGGATTGCCGGACGGCAGGGTCCAGCATCCTGCGCACAAAACCGACAGACCGATCGCCGTTCCCAGCCGCACCGCCATGCCTAAGCGCCTCATGCGTTGCCTCCGTGTTTCCCGCCATGCCAATCCCATGGCGAAACGATCCAGATGGCTGGCGCATCCATCGTTCCGAAATGATCCGGCCCGGGCGGCCACCGCAGAAAAGGTACACGATGCGGCCCATGAAGCAAGGGGTCAGAAGCTTTGCAGGGCGCGGTAGAGGTCGTCCTGGGTCCAATCGCGCATGGCGTCCGGGGTTATGGCATCACGGACATGGAAGTCGCCACTGGCGAGGCGACGGAGGGCGAACAAGACAGCCCCGCAACCGAGATTCCGGCCGATGTCAAAGCAAAGCGTGCGGATGTAGGTTCCCTTGGAGCAGCGGACGGTGAAGTCGGCGTCGGGCAGGCGGATGTCCCCGACCTCGATCTCATGGATGACGATGGGCTTGGGCTCGCGCACGACGGTCTGCCCCTGGCGGGCCAGCTCGTAGAGCCGCTTGCCGTCCTGCTTCTTGGCCGAAACCATCGGGGGAATCTGCTCCTGCTCGCCAAGGAACCGGGCGAACTCCACACGCACGGCCTCCGGAGTCAATGCCGACCAGTCGTGCTCGGCGACGACCTCGCCGGCCATGTCCTGGGAATCGGTCTCGAGGCCAAAGCGGATGGTCCCGGCATAGGTCTTGTCCGCCTGGCTGAGGCTCTGGCTGAGCTTGGTGGCATGCCCAAGGAGCAGCACCAGCAGGCCGGTGGCGGCCGGGTCGAGGGTGCCGCAATGGCCCACCTTCGGCACGTTGAAGCGCACCCGGACGTAGTTCACCAGGTCATGGCTGGTCCAGTCGGCGGGCTTGTCGGCCAACAGGATGCCGCTGTGCGGAAACATCGGCAGACGGTGTTTTTGGGGATTGAAGCGCATCGGGGTGGATCTATGGATGAGAGGTGGATGAATCCGCTAGGTGTCCGTTGAGCACGGCGGGGCGGTCGGGCCTCAATCAGGTCCGACATCCTGCCGCCAGGGCGGCGAGAACCTGGTCGCGGATGGCGGCAATGGCCTGCTCGCGGTCCATGCCGACCAGGGTGGCGCCAGCCGCCATCTCGTGTCCGCCCCCGGCAAAGGCGCGGGCGATGGGGCCGACCGGGACCCGCAGATCCTTGCTGCGCAACGAGACGCGGATGTCGCTGCCGCGAGGCTGGAAGAGGGCGACGATGACCGTGCCGGCGATGCCGCGCAGGATCTCGATGAGGCCTTCGGTTTCGTTCTCGGCGACGCCATGGGCGGCGAAGAGAGCAGGATCAAGCCAGGCCCAGGCGAAACGGCCGTCGACCTCGGCCTGGAGATGGTTGAGGGCGAGATCGGCTTCAAGGCGGACCAGGTTCATCGGCTTGGCAAAAAACATCGCGGCGACAACCCGCCGGTAGTCAGCCCCGGCCTCGGCCAGATCGGCGGCGGTGCCCAGGGCGCCCGAGGCCGTATTGTCAAAACGGAAGCCGCCGGTGTCCATGATCACCCCAAGGAGCAGGGCAGTGGCGGCCTCGGCAGAGAGTTCCCAGCCAGCGGCGCCGATCAGCCAATGGAGAATCTCGGTGGCGGCGCACGCCTCCGGGGCCACCAGGTTCCAGCATCCGAAGCATGTGTTGTCGGGATGGTGGTCAATGTTCAGGATGGCCGGGTGCTCCAGGCGGATGGACGGACAGCGGTCCGGCTGGGAAAAGTCGAGGCAGACGACCGTGCCGAAGGAGGCCAGGTCGGGAACGGGCTCGCCGATGCGCAGGCCCTCACCCGGGAGGAAGCCCCGGTAACGCTCGGGCGGCGCCTCGGGAATCCACGCGGCGGCCTGCTTGCCGTTGGCCCGCAGGGTGCCGAGCAGACCCGCCAGGGCACCGATGGCATCGCCGTCGGGACGGTCGTGGGTGAGAAGCAGGAATTGGTCTCGCTCCTTCAGGAGCTTGGCGGCCTGGGCCAGGGTCACGGTGGAGGACGTCATGGGCGGGTTTTCCGGTTGCGGGTTGGTGAACGTTGGAGATGATGGACTGCGGACTGGTTGTCCCGCCGTGGCGGGATGGCAGACCGTGGTGGATGGGGGAGATGGACGAGAAAACCCCATCCGTGAACGCTCTACGCTCAAAGAGGCGGTTCCTCGTTGACGGCGGGAAGCTTTCCCGCCTCGATCAAATCGATCATGGCGAGGACCTTGGCGCCCTGCTCCATGGTGTCGTCGAAGGTGAATTCAAGGACGGGGGTGAACTTCATGACGACATCATGGGCAATGCGGCGCTGCAGTTCGGGACGATGGCGCAACAGGAAGGTGCGCAGGCTGCGGCGGTACTTGGCGTCGCCGCCAAGGACGCTGATGTGCACCCGGGCATGGCGCAGGTCGGGGGTGACGACGACGCCGCCGACGGTGACCAGGACGTTCTCGGGCGTCTCGGCCATGCGCTCGATGAGGTCGGCGATCTCCCGCTTGAGCAGTTCGTTCACGCGTGCGATGCGCAGACCGGCGGTCATGGCCATGCTCCCGGATGATGAGGCGATGCCGGCGTCAGAGGGAGGCCTGATGGCTCTCCACCTCGTAGAACTGGATCCGGTCGCCCTCGTTGAAGTCGAGGAAATTGTCGAGGCGGATGCCGCATTCGAGCCCGGCCTTGACCTCCTTGACATCGTCCTGGAAGCGGCGGAGGGACTTGACGGCACCGTTGTAGATCATCTCCTCATCGCGGTAGACGCGGGCCTTGGCACCGACTCGCGCCGCACCAGATTCGACCCGGCAACCGCAGACCTTTGGCCCCTTGGAGACATCGAAGATCTGGAGGATGCGGGCCTCGCCAATGACCTTCTCGCGCTTCTCCGGGGCGAGCCGTCCGGTGAGGGCCTCGCGAATGTCCTCGATCAGCTCGTAGATGATGCTGTAGAGGCGGATCTCCACCTTCTCGCGCTTGGCGGCGGCGTTGACGCCGGGATTGACCCGGGTATGGAAACCGACGATGATGGCCTTTGAGGCGGCGGCGAGGAGGACGTCGTTTTCGGTGATCGCGCCAGTGTCGGCATGCAGGATGTCGATGGCGATCTTTTCGGAGGGGAACTTGGCGAGTGAATCGCGGATGGCCTCGATCGAGCCGCGCACATCGGTCTTGAGGATCAGGTTCAGGGCCTGCTTCTCGGCGACGCCGATGTTCTGCATGATGCTTTCGAGGTCGATGCGGACGCGGTCCTGGGAAAGTCCGGAGATGCGGCGCTCCTGGTTGCGCTGCTCGGCCAGGGCACGGGCTTCCCGTTCGTTGGCCATGGCAATCAGCTTGGCGCCGGCCTCGGGGACGCCGGAGAGCCCGACCAGCTTGACGGGGGTGCTCGGGCCAGCCTCGTCAAGACGCCGCCCCTTCACGTCCACCATTGCCTTGACCCGCCCGAAGTGCTCGCCACAGAGGACGAAGTCGCCCTTGCGCAAGGTGCCGTTGCGGACGAGGATGCTGGCGGTCGGGCCGTGTCCCGTCTCGAGCTGGGCCTCGATGACGGCCCCCTCGGCGGGGCGCTTGGGATTGCCCTTGAGCTGAAGCATCTCGGCCTCGAGCAGGATGCGGTCAAGGAGGGTCTCGATGCCGTCGCCGGTGGCGGCGGAGACGCGGGCCACGCCGACCTCACCGCCCCAATCCTCGCTCATCAGTTCATTCTGCTGCATCTGCAGCAGGACCTTGTCGGGGTTGGCGGTCGGCAAGTCCATCTTGTTGATCGCCACGATGATCGGCACCTTGGCGGCGCGCGCGTGGCTGAGCGCCTCGACGGTCTGCGGCATGAAGCCGTCGTCCGCCGCCACCACCAGCACGGCGATGTCGGTCAGGTTGGCGCCACGGGCGCGCATGCCGGTGAAGGCCTCATGGCCGGGGGTGTCAATGAAGGTGATGGTCTTGCCGCGGACATCGACCACGGAGGCCCCGATATGCTGGGTGATGCCGCCGTGCTCGCCCTCCGCGACATTGCTTTGGCGGATGCGATCCTGAAGCGACGTCTTGCCATGGTCGACATGCCCGAGGAAGGTGATCACCGGCGGACGCTCAACCAGATCTTCGGGACGGTCGTCGAAGCCAACGTCCTCGGGGGCCACCGCCGTCTCGCCATCGACCGCGACATGGCTGTCCTTCTCGCGCCGGTCGATAACCAGGGAGAACCCGAACTTGCCGCAGACCTTCTCGGCCACGTCCGGCTCGATGGTCTGGTTGATCGTGGCCAGGATGTTCATGCCCATCAGCTTGCTGATGATGGCATTGGGCTTGACGTCGAGGGTCTCGGCAAGGTGCTTGACCACGATCGGCATCTTGACGTGGATCTCGCGAGGCGGGGCCTTGGCCTCGGCGGCCTGGTCGGCCTCGGCCTTCGCGGCGGCCGCCGCCTCGGCCTTGAGCTTGCGCTCCGCCAACCCGCCGAAATGATCCATGACCAGCTCGAGGATGTCATCATCGATGTTCGCGGCGGGGCCGGCCAGCTCGACGCCCATGCCATGGAGTTCGTCGAGGACCTCCTGGGGGGTGATGCCGAACTGACGGCCGAGGTCGCGGACCTTGGTCGTGGTCTTTTTCTTTGCCTTTGCCTTTACCGCCATGCTTGGAGCTTTCCCGGGTTGTCATTCGCCATCGGCAGAGATGCTTCCGCCTGGCGTGGTGTCATTCGGCCAGTCGGGCGACCGCGCCGAGGATCTGCTCGACATCGTCCTCGACGAGGCCTTCGATCGCGGCCAGGTCGTTGCGGTCCGCCTCGCGGAGTCCCTCGATGGTGACAAAGCCACCATGGACCAGGCGGTCGGCCAGGCCCGTCTCGATGTGGAGCTTCTCCGCGAGAGTCGAGACCGCCTTGGCAAGCTGCTCCTCGAAAGAGACCTCGGCTTCCTTGGTGGCGCCGGTGATGTGGACCTTCCAGCCGCTGCCGATGAGCTGTCCGGCCAGGCGGACGTTCTGGCCGCGGCGCCCGATGGCGGCGGAGAGCTGATCTTCCTCGACGGTAACGTAGATGGCCTTCTCCTGGTCGGCGACCTGGATGGTCTTCAGCGTGGCCGGCTGCAGGGCGCTGGCCACGAACTTGTGCAGGTCGGTCTCGTAGCGGATGATGTCGATGCGCTCGCCGCCCAGCTCGCCGGTGATGTTCTTGACGCGCATGCCGCGCATGCCGACGCAGGCCCCGATGGGATCGACGTGCGGGTCGGTGCTGTCCACCGCGATCTTTGTCCGCGAGCCCGCCTCGCGGGCGATTGCCTTGATCACCACCACACCGTCATGGATCTCGGCGACCTCGCGCTCGAAGAGGCGCTGGACGAATTCCGGGCGCGCCCGGCTGAGGATCAAGGTGGGACCCGCTGTCGTGGTGTTGATCTCGACGAGCAGGGCGCTGATGCGATCCCCGGCCATGTAGTTCTCGCCGGGGATGCGCTCCTTGTAGGACATCACCCCTTCGGCCTTCTGGAGATCGATGACGAGGTTGCCGGACTCGTAGCGGCGGACGATGCCGCTGACGATCTGGCCCTTGAGGTCCTTGAACTCCTCCTGGGCGATGCCCTTTTCGGCCTGGCGGAACTGTTGCATCATCGCCTGCTTGGCGGCCTGGGCGGCGATCCGGCCAAAGTTGCGCGGGGTGATCTCCCAATCAACCTTGTCGCCCACCTTGGCGGCGGGAAAGCGGGCGACAACCTTGTCCAGCGGAATCTGGTCCACGGTCGGCTCCCCCTCGACCACCTCCAGCTTGGCGACGACCTTGAATTCGCCCTTCTTGCCGTCAAAGCTGACATTCAGCTCGGTGGCCGGCTGATCGACGCTCTTGCGGGCGGCCGAGATCAGGGCCTTCTCCAAGGCGTCGAGCAGGACTTCGCGGCTGATGCCCCGCTCCTGCTCGATGTATTCAAGAATGGCGAGCAATTCCGTATTCATCGCTGCCTGCCTCCATACCTGTGCCGACAAAAATAAAGCGGGTCCGAGAACCCACTTCCGCTCGTCCCGAACTGTCCAGGAAGAAGTACGTTACATGGGTTCTCCGGAGATGCAAGCCAAATATCCCGGCAAATGCCCATTATCCGGGATGGCGCCAACCCCCTCCGGCACGGGATGCCTGGCCCAGGAGGGGGATTGCATTGGCCCCCTTGGCGGGGCATATTGGCGGGCGCATGGCAATCCACGGGGCCAGCTCCGGGCGGCAGGGCAAAGGCCAACGTGACGATTCCGTCTCCTCGTGGGCGATCAAATCCCTTTCCCGCGGTTCCCTCTATGGCTGAGAAGGCATCAGCAACCCCGGATTCCGGCGCGGCCACCGCGCCGGC
>CAZBDL010000156.1:0-7534 GCA_964490525.1 uncultured Victivallales bacterium
CAGCTGAACTCGACCTGGGCCTCGACGCCGTGCTTCTCCAGGTAGCGACGGGTCATGCCCACCGCCTCGGTGGCGATGCGTTTGCCGGCGAGATCCTTGCCCGAGCGGATCGGCGAGTCCTCCGGCACGGCCAGCACCCAGCGCAGAGGGGCGCGGCCGACCTTGCCGTAGACCAGTTCCGCCACTTCGGCCACATCCGAGCCGTTTTCCACGATCCAGTCCTTGCCCGTCAGCCCGCAGTCCAGGATGCCTTCCTCCACGTACCGGCTCATCTCCTGCGCCCGGATCAGGATGCAGTCGATCTCCGCATCGTCGATGCTCGGATAGTAGGAGCGCTCGCTGATCCGGATCCGGTAGCCGGCCTTCGCGAACATCTCCACCGTCGTCTTCTCAAGGCTGCCCTTCGGCAGGCCCAACGTCAGCTTTGCCATGATGCCTGATCTCCATCGCTGGGGGCGGAAACGCGAGCATGGCGAATCCCGCCACGCCGAAAGCCCGTTACTATAGCCCGTTCCCCGGTGAATGGAATCCCTCCCCGCCATCGGTCAACGCGTACTCAAGAGGAATGGCGAAGGCAGATTCATTTAAAACATGATTAAGACCATAACACAAAAAATAATACCCCCGTCCCTGATGCAAGTATAAAAATATATTATCTAAAAAATTTAAAATTATATACGCCCATTTTAGGGACGGGGGTAATTCTGGATACAAAATATTTATGAGAACACAAAGCAGAAGAGTATATGACAATTACTTCGCCATCTCGCCTTGTTGGTGGCGGGCTGGGCGGTATATTTTGCGCCGGTATGTTGCAGCCACGGCATGAACACGTCGCGCCATGGGCTTGATTATGGGCACGGTCGCTGGATCGTCTGGCGTTTGAGGACGGTGGCGGAAGAAGGCAAGGCATGAACCTCTCGCTCATCTATCCCGGCGTTGGCGTGGTGGATCGCTATGGCGTCGACATCGGCGAGGTGGGGGGACGTCAGGCGCCGCTGGGCGTGCTTTCCCTGGCGGCTTGGCTGAAGCGCGCCGGGCACCGCGTCCAGGTGGTTGATGCCGAGGCGGAACGTCTTTCCGATGCCGCCGTGGCGGAACGGCTGGCGACGTTCGCACCGGATCTGATCGGGGTGTCCCTGACGACCGTCGCGGCGGCGGCGGGCAAGCGCCTGGCGGGACACCTGCGGGCGGGGCTTCCGGGGGTGCCGCTGGTGGCGGGCGGGCCGCATGTCACCGCCGACCCGGAGGATGCGCTCGCGGGCAACGCGTTCGATCTCGGCGTCATCGGGGAGGGGGAGCTGGTGCTGTCCGCGGTGGTGGCGAAGCTTGCAGATCGTGCGGCTTGGCGCGGCCTGGCGGGGGTGGCCTGGCGCGGCGACGACGGGCGGGCGCAGGCCAACCCGCGGCCGCCGCGCATCGCCCATCTTGACGACCTGCCCTGGCCAGCCCGCGAGGAGCTTGCCGACCTGCGCCTCTATCGTCCGCCCCTCGGCTGCTACCGCGAGGAGCCGGTGGTCTCGCTGATCACCTCGCGGGGATGTCCCTATGGCTGCATCTTCTGCGACAACAACACGTTCGGGCGGGACGTGCGCTTCTTCTCGCCGGAGCATGTCGCCGCGGAGATTGCCGAGGTTCTGCGCCTCGGGGCCCGCGAGCTGACCTTCGTCGACGACACGTTTCCCCTGAACCGCCGTCGCTTCGCGCGCATTCTCGACCTGGTCGAGGCGGGCGGACGCCGCTTCCCCTGGACCTGCATGGCGAACGTCAACGACCTGGATGCCGACGTCCTGCGGCGCATGCGGCGCCTAGGTTGCTGGCAGATCGCGGTCGGCATCGAGAGCGGCGACGAGGGCATCCTGCGCACCATCCGCAAGGGCATCACGCTGGAGGCGATCCGGCGCACGGTCGAGGCTGCCCACCGCGCGGGGATACTGGTGAAGGGATTCTTCATGCTGGGGCATCCCGGGGAGACCCTGGAAAGCCTGCGCCGGACGCGTGACCTGGCGCTGTCGCTGCCCTTCACCGATGTCGTCTGCACCCTGGCCACGCCGATCCGCGGCACGGCCTTCCATGACCTGGTCAAGGACGGGAGCTGGGGCGAGTTCATGGCCGACGCCCCGACCTCCCGTCTGAACTACTGGGAGCCGGTGTTCGTGCCGCGCGGGCTGACCGCCGGGGCCCTCTACACCGCCCAGCGCGACTTCTACCGGCGCTTCTACCTGCGGCCGGGCATCCTGATCCGCCAGGCCCGCAAGTTCCGCTCGCCGCGGCTCGCGGCCCGCGCCCTGGCCACCGCCATCAAGCTGGCGCGCATGCCCCGCAAGCACGGATGATGAGGGCCGATGCCAATAAATTGGGGACGTTCCGCATATATTATTGCCATGCAAATATATGCAATGAAATTATGCAGAAGAAATGGAATATGCCGCCGCCATCCTTGACGGGGCGCGTCGCCGCCAGCCTGGGGCCTGCAGAAAACATCATAATATTAATGCAAGTGCCATGTAATAAAAGACTTGCACGGAACGTCCCCATTTTTTGACGGCAAGCGGATCCCGACCTCAATCGGGTCGTGCGGGAGACCGTGCCCACGGGGAACCCCCTGGTTCCACGTCCCTGTGGCGCTGATGCGATGGAAGGTGCTGGCCGAGGACTGAGCCCGGACCATCGCCGTTACGATCCGCAGCACTTCTTGTATTTCTTGCCGCTGCCGCAGGGGCAGGGATCGTTGCGACCGACCTTGGGGAGCTGGCGGACGAAGGTGACCTTGACCCCGCCCGCGGCCTGATCGCCATCGGCGGGGCCGGAGCCGGTGCCGGCGGAGGTGGCCGGGGCGGATTCGGCACCTGGTTCGGTGGCATCGCCGAACTGTCCGATCTGATCGTGGATGGTGCGTTGCGGCAGTGCGGCGAGCAGGCTTTCGAAGGCGGCGAGGCTGGTGGCGGAGCGGAAGAGGTTGACGAGAATGTCCTGATGGATCTCGCCCATCAGGTCGTTGAACATCGAGAAGGCCTCCTGCTTGTACTCGATGAGGGGGTCTTTCTGGGCGTAGGCACGCAGGCGGATGGTCGAGCGCAGATGGTCCATGGCATAGAGATGATCCTGCCAGAGGCGGTCGACGGCCTCGAGGATGATGTGCCGCTCCAGCCAGAGGAGCGATTCCGGGGCCTCGAGGGCGGCCTTGGCCTGGTAGGCCTTCTCGACGCGGGCGAAGAGGTGTTCGGCGAGGCGTTCGGAGAGCGGCGTCTCGCCCGGGGTGGCGGACTGCACATCCTTGCGAGTGAAGCCGATGGGGAAGGTGGTGACGAGCCAGCCGAGGAGGCCGTCGAGGTCGGCGCCCTCGCCGTCGCGCCCCGCCGTGGCGAGGGCAGCCTCGACGCGGTCGGCGATCTCGTCGCGGACGATGCCGAAGAGGACGTCGCGCGGGGTGTTGGTCACGAGGATGTCGCGGCGCAGGCCGTAGACGACCTCGCGCTGGCGGTTCATCACGTCGTCGTATTCGAGGGTGCGCTTGCGGATGGAGAAGTGGTGCTGCTCGACGCGTTTCTGGGCGGTCTCGATCGAGCGGTTCAGCCAGGGATGCTGGAGCTCCTCGCCCTCTTCGAGGCCGAGCTTGGTCATGATGGTGGCGATGCGGTCGGAGCCGAAGAGCCGCATTAGGTTGTCTTCGAGGGAGATGTAGAACCGCGACGAGCCCGGGTCGCCCTGCCGGGCGCAGCGGCCGCGGAGCTGGCGGTCGATGCGCCGGGAGTCGTGGCGCTCGCTGCCGATGACATGCAGGCCGCCGAGGTCGACGACGCCCGGGCCGAGCTTGATGTCGGTGCCGCGGCCGGCCATGTTGGTGGCCACGGTCACGGCCCCGCGCTGTCCGGCCTGCGCCACGATCTCGGCCTCGCGCTCGTGGTTCTTGGCGTTCAGGACATTGTGGGGGATGTTGCGCTGCTTGAGCATGCGGCTGAGAACTTCGGAGACCTCGACCGAGACGGTGCCGAGGAGGACCGGCTGGCCGCGCCCATGGCATTCCGCGACCTCCTCGAGGATGGCCTTGTACTTCTCGCGCTTGGTGCGGTAGATGCAGTCGTTGTGGTCGATCCGGCAGCACGGGCGGTTGGTAGGGATGACGCAGACGTCGAGCTTGTAGATCTGGTGGAACTCGGAGGCCTCGGTCTCGGCTGTGCCGGTCATGCCTGCGAGCTTGTCGTACATACGGAAGTAGTTCTGGATGGTGATGGTCGCCAAAGTCTGGGTCTCGCGTTCGATGTGTACGCCCTCCTTCGCTTCGAGGGCCTGGTGGAGGCCCTCGCTGAAGCGGCGGCCCGGCATCAGGCGGCCGGTGTGCTCGTCGACGATCAGCACCTTGTTGTCCTGGACGACGTAGTGGACGTCCTTCTCGTAGAGGGTGTAGGCGCGGAGGAGCTGGGAGAGGTTGTGGAGGGTCTCGGAGCGCTGTGAGAACTGCTCCTGGAATTCCTGGCGGCGCTTGATGCGGGCGGTCTCGTCGAGGGCGGGGTCGTGGTCGATCTGGTGCAGCGTCTCGAGCAGGTCGGGCATGACGAAGAGCTCGGGGTCGTCCGGGCTGATCGCCTGGCGTCCCTTCTCGGTGAGGTCGGCCTCGTGGCCGCGCTCGTCGATCACGAAGTAGAGTTCGGCCTGGACGTCCTGAAGCATGCCGCGGTTCTGGTCGGAGCGGACGAAGGCCTCGGCCTTTTCGAGGCGTTTGAGGAGGGCGCCGTCCTCGAGCAGGTGCATGAGTTGGCGGTGGGTGGGCATGCCGAAGCGCACCTGGAGGAGCTTGGCCATGGCATCGTCGACGGCCTCGGCGTCGGCCGCGTCGCCCTGGTCGAGGACAGCCTTGGCCTCCTGGATAAGGCGCGAGCACAGGAAGCTTTGCTTGCGGAAGAGTTCGCCGACCGGCGTCCGTAGTTTGTCGAACTGATGGGTGGAGACGGCGACGGGCCCGGAGATGATTAGGGGGGTGCGGGCTTCATCGACGAGGATCGAGTCGACTTCGTCGACGATCGCGAAGAAGTGGTCGCGCTGGACGAGCTGTTCGCGGCTGGATGCCATGCCCATGTCGCGCAGGTAGTCGAAGCCGAACTCGCTGTTGGTGCCGTAGGTGATGTCGCAGGCATACTGTTCGCGGCGTTGGCTGGGGCTCATCTGGTTTTGGATGCAGCCGACGGTCAGGCCGAGGTAGCGGTAGACCGCGCCCATCCATTCGGCGTCGCGGCGGGCGAGGTAGTCGTTGACGGTGACGAGCTGGCAGTTGCGACCGGTCAGGGCATTGAGGTACAGGGGGAGAGTGGCGACGAGGGTTTTGCCCTCGCCGGTGGCCATTTCGGCGATGTTGCCGCGGTGCAGGATGATACCTCCGACGAGCTGCACGTCGAAGGGGACCATATCCCAGACGATCTCGTTGCCGCAGACGTTGATGGTTGAGCCGACCAGGCGGCGGCAGGCGTTCTTGACGACGGCGAAGGCCTCGCAGAGGAGGTCGTCGGTCGTCTCGCCGTTGCACAGCCGGGCGCGGAACTCGCCGGTCTTGCCCTTGAGTTCTGTCTCGCCGAGGCGTTGGTATTCGGCCTCGAGGGCGTTGATGCGTGCGATCAGGGGGCGCATGCGCCGGACGTCGCGTTCAGACTTGGTCCCGAGAATGCCTTTGAGGAAGGAGCCGAGCATGGCGAGGGCCTTGGTGCGGATTCGTGGTTACTTGGAGCCTGGGCGGACGAGCGGGACGCCGCTGCGGCAGAGGGGGCAGTCGTCCGGGGGGTAGGTCGCCAGCTCGAGGCGGAGGAGGGGGTGGAAGGGGATGTCGAAGCGGGCCTCGCCCATGCTGCGGTCGACGAGGCTGACGGCGGCGGCGGGGGTGGCGCCGAGGGCGCGGACCAGGTCGATGGTCTGCTGGACGCGTCCGCCGCGGGTGACCACGTCTTCGGCGACGATCACCGGTTCGCCGGGGCGCAGTGTGAAGCCGCGCTTGAGGACGAGGTTGCCCTCTTCCTTGTCGGCGAAGATCGCCCGTCCGCCGAGGGCGCGGGCGACCTCCTGGCCGACGATGAGGCCGCCGACGGCGGGGGAGATGACGGTCTCGGCGCCGAGGCTGCGGACCTTGGCGGCGAGGGCGGCGCAGAGGGGTCCGGCGAGGCGCGGGTACTGCAGGACGAGGGCCGCCTGGAAGAAGCGGTTGCTGTGCAGGCCGCTGCGCAGAAGGAAATGCCCTTCGAGCAGGGCGCCGGATTCGAGGCAAAGGTCGAGGATTTCGCGTTCGGTCATGGCCAGGCATCCTTGTCAAAGGTGGAGCACAATCCCCCGGAGAGGCCGGTACTATACCGTTCCTGGCGGATTTTTCACGGGTTGCCATTCGCGGGAAACGGGGTTACGGTGGGCGTCCTGGCATCGGCGAGGTCCGATTGGTTGGCGGCAATTCCGTAAACCCGGCAAGGAGGCATGGGCATGGGCATGGGCGTGTTCTGGGAGCATGTGGAGGGCATCCTGTTCCATTCCTGCGAGCAGTTGCTGGAGTTCTCGCCGAAGATCGGCTTTGCGATCCTGATCGTGCTGGGGTTTTACCTGGTGGGGATGCTGGTGAAGCGGATTATCCTGCTGCCGGCGGCGCGCCTGCGCGAGGGCGAGCAGGAGGTGCTCGAGCTGGCCGGGGTGGCGGCCAAGATCGGCATTGTCACGGTCGGCGCGATCACGGCCCTCGGCACCATCGGCGTCAATGTTACCGCCCTCGTCGCCAGCCTTGGCCTGAGCGGCTTCGCCCTTGGCTTCGCGGCCCGCGACATGCTTTCCAATCTCCTCGGCGGCATGCTCATCCTGTTCTATCATCCCTTCCGGCGCGGCGACCGCATCGCCGTCGCCGGCAGTGAGGGCGTGGTCACCCAGATCAACCTGCGCTACACCGTCATCGACACCGGTGGGAAGACCGTCCTCATCCCCAATTCGATCTTGCTCAACACCCAGATCACGCTGGTCGCCAGCCCGCAAGCGTCCCCATAGGCCACGGCCCTTGCCCGGCAACGGAATGGTGATAGAGTTTCGCCGCTGTCGGGGCGGAGATGGTTCTGGCTCCGGCCAGGGAAAGGTTGTCTGCGCGCGACATGTCGGACATTGACCGTTGGATTGCCGAGGCGGCGGGTCTGGTCTGGGGGCCGTGGTTGATCTGCCTGTTGTTTGGCACACATCTTTTCCTGACCTGGCGTACTGGCCTGATCCAGCGGCGCATGGGCATGGCGATCCGGTTGTCGTTTGTGGGCGACACGGCTTCGCCCGGGGATGTCAGCCAGTTCGGGGCCTTGGCCACGGCGCTGGCGGCGACCATCGGCACCGGCAACATCTATGGCGTGGCGGGGGCCGTGCTGCTGGGGGGGCCGGGCGCGATCCTGTGGATGTGGCTGACCGGGGTCTTCGGCATTTCCACCAAGTACGCCGAGGCGCTGCTGGCGGTGAAGTACCGGGTGGTCAATGCCCACGGCCAGATGTCCGGCGGCCCGATGCATGTGCTGGAGCGGGCGTTGCGGGCGCGCTG
>CAZBDL010000157.1:0-7510 GCA_964490525.1 uncultured Victivallales bacterium
GATCCCGGTGACGCGGGTCGACCTCAACCTTGCCGGCGGCATCGTCCGGGCCATGCGCGACTTCCGCATTTCGACCGGCATCTTCGGCTGGGGCGGCCAGCCCGCCCGCCATGGCGAGGTCTTCGGGCGCACCCTGGACGCGATCGTCGGCGAGAGCCGCCAGATGCTGCTGGTCGCCCGCCTGTCCTGCCCCCTGGCCGTGAACCGGCGGCTGATCCTCGTCCTGCCACCCCTGATCGAGCGCCACGGCGGCCTGCTCCAGGTCTGCCAGGCCGCCAAGCGGATCGCCTCCCAGGTTGGGGCCAGCCTACGCCTGGACATCGTTGGCGCAGCACAGGATCCGCTGTTCGGCCTGATCTCCCGGCTGGGCCCGGACGTGCCGACCGCCTGCGAGCTGTTCCGCGACTGGGGCGAATGGCTCTCCGCGCTGCGTAGCCGGCCGGCCCCTGACGACCTGCTGATGGTCGTCAGCGTCCGCCCTGGACGCCTGGCCTGGCAGCCCGCCCTCAGCCGCCTGCCGGCGACCATCGCCGCCGAGTTCCCGCGGCACAACCTGGTCGTCGCCTATCCGCCGCTGATGCAGGAAGACGAGCCCGGCCTCACCGAGCGCGACATCGTCCACCGTTCCCCCACGCGCGGGTGGCATCTCCAGGTTCTGCCCGAGGACATGGACGCCGACGGCGCCATCGGACTGATGTCGCACGACCTGTTCTCCGGCGACGCGGCCGCCAGCGGCCGATTTGCCGGACGGTTTCGGGAGCTGGCCGCCGAATCCCCCCTGGAGCTGGTGCCCGGGGCCGTGCTTCTCCATGTCCGCACCCGCGACCTGGAGGGCCGTTCCGCCATCGCCATGGGCATCAGCCGCCATGGCCTCGGCATTGCCAAGGTCAGCATGCCCCCGCGCATCCTCATCCTCCTCGCCAGCCCCCGCGAGGGCAATCCCGAAATCCACTTGCGCGCCCTGATGGAGATCGCCATCCTGCTGCGCACGCCCGACGCCGTCGGACGCCTCTGCGCCAGCGCCAGCGCCGAACAGGCCGCCGCCATCATCGACGAGCTGATGGTCCAGAAGGCTCGCCGCACCGCCAACGAATGACCGCACACCAGAAAGGATCCGCCCCATGACCCTGCGCGTATTTCGCACCGTGAAGGACACGGCGGAGCGGCTGACCGAAGCCGCGCCGCTGCCGCTGGCCACCTCGAACGACCGGGCGCCCGGGGCGACGACCCTGGCGGTGGACGGCGCCACCGCCTGCCAGCCGATCCTCGGCTTCGGCGGGGCGTTCACCGAGTCGGCCGCCGTGACTCTGCGCAAGCTCTCCCCACCACGCCAGGAGGAGATCCTGCGCGCCTACTTCGACCCGGTCGACGGGATCGGCTACCGCCTCGGCCGCCTGCACATCAACTCCTGCGACTTCTCCCTCGGCAACTGGGCCTGCTGCGAGACGCCCGGCGACCTCGCCCTGGAAACCTTCTCCCTGGCGCGCTACGAGGAGGCGATCCTGCCCATGGTCCGCCGTGCCGCCGAGATCGCCGGCGCCCCCCTGACCCTCTTCGCCAGCCCCTGGAGCCCCCCCGGCTGGATGAAGGACACCGGGCGCATGAACCGCGGCGGCAAGCTCCTCCCCGAGTGCCGCGCGGCCTGGGCGCTCCACTACGTCCGCTTCATCCAGGAGATGGCGCGCCGCGGCTTCCCCATCTGGGGCCTCACCGTCCAGAACGAGCCCGAGGCCACGCAGTCCTGGGACTCCTGCGTCTACACCGCCGCCGAGGAGCGCGACTTCGTCCGCGACCACCTCGGCCCGGCCCTGGCCAGCCACGGGCTCGGCCAGGTCAAGATCATCATCTGGGACCACAACCGCGACGCCATGTTCGAGCGCGCCAAGGTCGCCTACGACGACCCTGCCGCCGCCGCCTTCATCTGGGGCGTCGGCTTCCACTGGTACTGCGACAGCGCGTTCGGCAACGTCCAGCGCGTCCACGACCTGCGCCCCGACAAGCACCTGCTCTTCACCGAGGGCTGCCAGGAAGGTGGCCCGCACACCGGCGAATGGGAGCTCGGCGAGCGCTACGGCGAGTCCATCATCCAAGACCTCAACCACTGGACCGAGGGCTGGACCGACTGGAACCTCCTGCTCGACGAGACCGGCGGCCCCAACCATGTCGGCAACCTCTGCTCGGCCCCGATCCTCGCCGACACCCGCCACGACGCCTTCCGGCGCCAAAGCTCCTACTGGTATCTCGGCCACTTCGCCAAGTTCATCCGGCCCGGCGCCGTGCGCCTGCCCTGTGCCGCCACCCGCGACGCCCTCGAGGCCACCGCCGCCCGCAACCCCGACGGCTCGGTCGCCGTCGTCGCCATGAACCGCTCCGCCAATCCCATCCCCTTTCGCCTCCAGATCGACGCCCTCGCCGCCGACACCGCCCTGCCCCCGCGCGCCATCGCCACCTACCTGCTGACGGAGGCCCCGCCGCCGACCTGATGCCCCTGGCGCAGCACATAGGTCCGCAGCATGTGGCACCAGGGCAGGAAGTCCAGGTGCCCGACGACCGTGAGCCCGCATGCCGCGAACTCCGCCTCCACGGTCGCGGCCGGGATCACCAGGCGCTGGGATGGCGGAGGATTGCTCCGCCGCGCATCACGGGTCTTCCTGCGTGCGGACTGGAGATTGCCGTCGGTCCACAGGGAGACGATCACGCTGTCCCGGGAGACGCGCCTCAGCTCGCCAAGCAGCCGGATCCGATCCTCCGCACGGCCCAGGTGATGCATGAACCGGGAACAAAACACGCACTCGACAAAGCCCTCGGGCAACGGCAGGACAAAGGCCGAAGCCCGGAACGCGTGGATTCGCGCAACGACCTCCGATGGCCGCCGCGCCAGGCCGACATCGATCATCGCCTGGCTGTTGTCTACGGCATGGATGGCCCGCCCGGGATCCTCCGCCAGCACTTCCCAGAATCGTCCATTGCCGCAGGGCACGTCGAGGACCGAGGACGGATTCCCGGCCAGGCGCAATGCCCGGCGCGCCAGCGTGATTTCCCGCCAGTTCGACAGCCGCCGCCAGAAGCCCTGCCGGTGCTTGTCGAAGTAGTGCTGCGCATGCCTCTGGTCGTATTTCCCCGAGAAGTCCGGGCCCATGGTCCCAATGATGGTCATGGCGGTGCCTCCATGGCGTTGGGGTGGATTCGTCCGTCAGGTCGGTCGTCTCTTCCCCCGCCTGCCCGTACGGTGCCTCCCATGGCTGAAGCAAGGCTGAAGCCGGCATTAAGATTCCTTCATCTTGCGGCCGATATGCCGAACGCCCCTTGGCACACGGCCATCCATGGTCTAGATTCGTCGCCAGCGGCGGATCTCCGCCGTCAAGGCGAGGCCCCGCCATGCGCATCCTGGTCGTCGAGGACAATGAAAAGGTCGCCCGCTTCATCGCCAAGGGGCTCCGCGAGAACCTGTACGCCGTCGACTTGGCGACCGATGGCGATGCGGGACTGAGCATGGCGCAGGTGGGCAATTACGACGTGATGGTCCTCGACGTCATGCTGCCAGGCAAGAACGGCTTGGAGGTGGTCCGGGGGCTCCGTCAGCGCGGCCTTCATCTCCCCGTCCTCATGCTGACGGCCAGGAACCGGCTAGAGGACCGGGTCGGCGGCCTGGATGCGGGCGCCGACGACTACCTGGGCAAGCCCTTCGCATTCCCCGAGTTGCTGGCCCGCATCCGGGCGCTCCTGCGCCGTCAAGAGCAGTCTCCCGGATCGGCCCTGCGCATTGCCGACCTCGAGCTCGATCCGGTATCGCATGCCGTGACGCGCGCGGGACGCCGCATCGAGCTGACCAACCGTGAATACGCCATCCTCGAGTTCCTGATGCGCAACCGGGGCCGGGTGGTGACGCGCACCGCCATCATCGAACACGTCTGGGACATGCACTTCGACAGCGACACCAACCTCGTCGATGTCCACGTCAGTCACCTGCGCGGCAAGATCGAGGCACAGGCCGGTTCGCCAAGGCTCATCCATGCCGTCCGCGGTGTCGGCTATGTCCTCAAGGAGGAGCCCTAGATGCGCTCCTTCCGCTGGCGCCTCACCTGGTGGCTCATGATGGGCGGATGCGCCCTGTCGGCTATTGTCCTGGTCATCGTCAACATCCTCGTCTTCAGCGATCTCCGGCATGTCGCCAAGCGCCGCCTGCGCACGGTCGCCAACAGCATCCAGCAGGAGATGGCGGATGCCGGCATGCAAGGACAACCTGTCCCCCCGGAGCTAACCGCCGCAATCAACGCGAAGCTCGCCTTTGCCGACGACGGCGACCTGGTCTCCTATGCCTTCTACGGGTACGACGGCATGCCTCTCTACCGGTCGCCGGGATTCGACATCCATCCTTCTCCCCATCGGCGCCATGACGACCACTCCAAGCTGACGCTGTGCCGCGTGGAGTCGGGAAGGCGCCTCAGTCACCTGCTGTCGCTTTGGCGCTTTGTCCTGCGCCGCGAGATCGACGGCTATGTCCTGTATGTCAGCGAGGGATTCACCTTCGAGCTGGCCGAACTGCTGGCCATCAGCCTGGGCCTCGCCCTGGCCCTCAGCGTCCTGCTCGCTTTTCTCCTCGGCTTCCTCTTCAGCCGCCGGTTCCTGCGCCCGTTGGCCGCAATCCGGGACGGATTCGGGGCGGTGCGCATCGGCAACCTCGGCGTGCGCATCCCCCACACCGAGGTGGACCGGGAGGTGCGGGAGCTGACCGACGCCATCAACGCCACCTTGTCCGAGCTGGAGGAGTCGTTCCGGCGCATCGAGCTGTTCAGCGTCAGCGCGGCTCACGAACTGAGCACGCCCCTGACGGTGCTCCGGGGCAACCTCGAGGTGTGCCTGGCCGAGGAGCGGGATCCCGAGGAATACCAACGGGCACTCGCCGAGGGCATCGAGGAGGCCACCGCCCTCTCCGGCGTGATCCGCGACCTGCTGATGATGACCACGGGGAAGCGGCGCCAAGGCGACTTCACCCGGTTCGAGGCCGGTTCCGCCTTGCGCGAGGTCCTTGATCGCCTGGCTCCGGTGGCCGCTCAGCACGATGTCCGGATTGACGTCGACGCTTCCGGTGCCATCGACCTCGTCGGCGATCCCACCCTCTTCTCCAGGATGTGCTACAACCTGGTGCACAACGCCATCCGCTTCTCGCCGGCAGGAGCCGAAGTGAAGGCCTCCCTCCGCGCCGACGGCCAGGCCATCGTCTTCACAGTCACGGACCGGGGCATCGGCATCGCCCCCGAGCACCAGGCGCGCATCTTCGACCGGTTCTATCAGGTCGACGCTTCCCGCCACCGCGGCTCCGGGCTTGGCCTGGCGATGGTCAAGTGGATCGTCGGGCTACACAATGGCAGGATCGACGTCACGAGCGAACTGGGCAATGGCGCCTGCTTCCAGATCTGGTTGCCGACGATGCCCCCTTGCTGAAGCGTTTCATTGCCATCCCTGGCTAGCGCCGCCTGCCTGCGGCATGTGGTCGAGGTCCTTCAGCGGCACGAGGTCTCCGCAGTCCCTCGGGCAGGGAAACCGGCTGGCGCATCTGGCGGCGGTAGGCGCTGGGGGTCTGCCCGATATGGCGCAGGAACTGGCGGCTGAAGTAGTGGCCGGTGCCGAAGCCAGCGGCCTCGGCGATCTCCGCCATCGCTTGGCCGGTGTTGGCCAGCAGGTCCTGCGCCAGCTTCAGCCGGCACTGCAGCACATAGTGCAGCGGCGCGACCCCGACCGCCTCCTTAAAGACCGCATGGAAGCGGGTCGGCGAGAGCCCCACCAGACGGGCCATGTCCCGGCGCGTGACCCGCTCCCGCAGATGGGTGCGGACAAATTTCAGGACCGGCCCCATGCGCTCGCTCCGCCCTCCCCCGCCCACCAACCCCGGCCGGCAATTGGCAAGCAGGATGCCGACCAGTTCCCAGGCCGCGCGGTTCCGTTGCGCCACCCCGGCCAGGGACAGCCGTCCCGCCGCGTCCAGGCCATGGATCTCCCGCATCAGCCGACGGCAGGCCGACGACGCTTCTGACCCCAGGCGCAACGGCGATTCGGCCCCGAAGAGCAGATCCAGCCCGGAAGCCGTCTCAAGGTCGATCCGCAGCCACCATGTCCTCATCGCGGCGATGTCCATCGGCACCGTCAGGCGATGCCGGTTCCCGGCCGGCATGAAGAACGCCTCCCCGGGACGGGTGCGGAAGCGGCGCCCGTCCTCGTGCTCGACCAGCCAGCCGCCATCGTCGCTGAACTCGACCACTGAATACGGCAAGGAACGCCAGCCGGTGGAGTTGCCCGCCTGGCGCTCCGCACACCGGACGTGCAGCTCGCCAATGGTGTACTGGATATTGGGCATGTCAGTACAAAAGTGCAAAAATATGAGATGTCAAGCAATAGAATCGTGCCCGCACGAAATAGTATAATGATGCTAGGAGAACGATGCCCATGCCCTTTGCCCTCACTTTCAGCCGAGGCTGACCATGCGCCATGCCGAGAAGGAGAACTTCGTCCGGGTGATCCGCCGTGATCACCCCAGCCACGTCTGCTTTCCCCCGCCCTCGACGGGCATCTGCTATCCCGGCGCCTGGCCCGGCGACAGCAGGCCCTCCCCGGAGTGCCGGGAATGGCAGGACCTCTGGGGCGTGACTTGGATCGACGCCGACGGCGAAGTCTTTCCCGCCCGCCCCGCCATCACCTCGTATGACCGGGCGGACGAACTGGCCGCACCCAATCCCCACGCCCCGGCCATCCGCGAGGCCCTCGCCCGCCAGGCCGCCGCCATCGACCGGGAGGCGTTTTTCGTCTCGTGCAATCACCCCTACTTCCTGTACGAGAAGGGCTTCAACATCCTCGGCGCCGAGGAGTTCCTCTGCCTGCTGGCCGCCGACGAGGAGGCCGCCGGGCGCTTCCTCGACACCCTCCTCGACTTCGAGCTGGGCGTCGCCGCCGAGTACGTCCGCCACCGCCCCGACCACGTCAACACCTCCGACGACTACGGCATGCAGGACCGCCTGGCCATCTCCCCCGAGGCCTGGCGCCGCCTCTTCAAGCCCCGCCTCCGTCGCCTCTACGACTTCTACCGCGCCGAACTGGGCCCCGACGTCGTCATCAGCCACCACTCCTGCGGCCACGTCATGCCCATCCTCGAGGACTTCATCGACCTCGGCCTCACCATCCTCAATCCTCTCCAGACCACCGCCAACGACCTCGCCGAGGCCGCCCGCATCACCCGCGGCCGCCTGGTCATCGCCGGAGCCATCGACGGACAGCAGATCCTGCCCTTTGGCACCCCCCGCGACGTCCGCCGCGAGGTCTTCGCCAAGATGGACCTGTTCTGGGACGGCGGCGGCTACCTGCCCATGGCCGAGAAGATGCTCGGCGTCCCCGAGGCCAACCGCATCGCCATGGAGGAGGCCATCCGCGACTGGAGCCGCACCCACGTCGAGGCCCAAGCCGCCGTCCCGGCGGCATCATAACCCCGGAAACGGGAGGAGCACACGATGAGACCCCA
>CAZBDL010000158.1:0-704 GCA_964490525.1 uncultured Victivallales bacterium
TCACCGATCACCGATCACCGATCACCGATCACCGATCACCGATCACCGCTCCCCGATCACCGATCACCGATCACCGATCACTGATCACGGGTCGGTGGCCTATTCGATGGCCACGACGGCATAGCGGCCGGGCGAGACCTCGCGGAGGTGAAGGGTCAGGCGCAGGCGGGGCTTCTCGCCGACGATGCAGCGGACAAAGACGGCGTCGCGACGGTGGCGGACCTCGTCAACCTGGAGCGGCACCCAGGGCGCGGCGAGGAAGGGGGCCAGGGACTTGGCGGTGATGTCCCGGTGATGGGCGGGAATGCCGTCGGCCCATTTCCCCGCCAAGGCATCGAAGCCGACGCGGCGGCAGGCGGCAAGCAGGTTGCGGACATAGGCGACGGCCGGCTCGGCCTCAGCCGGCGCGGCAACGACGACCGCCCGATGCCGCTCGGGATCCGGCCCCATGCCGGCGGGCCCATGGGGGGCCTGGAAGCAGTGGATGTTCCAGCCGAGGACCAGGATCATCGCGACGACCCCGGCGGCCAGGCCCAGCCAGCGGGGATCGGGGAGGAGGAGGCGGCGACGGCCGGCGGCGACGGCCAGGCGGTCCTCCAAGGCGCGGCGGCGGGACATGGCCGCGGAGGTCAGGCGATGCCGCTCGCCAGGAGGCGGGCGCGACAGCGTATCCGACGACGCCTGATGGTTTCGGCGCGTCTGCG
>CAZBDL010000158.1:714-7508 GCA_964490525.1 uncultured Victivallales bacterium
CCACGCGCCGCGCCAGTTCGCGCTGCTCGCCAACATAGCTGTGCTGCCGTGCCATTCGCCGCTCCTCTGCTCCGCAAGCGGAGAAATCAACGTCCGCAACAAGGCTATCGTCCCGCCCAGCGGGACAACTCCATCATCCGCCAACCATCATCCGCCATCAATAGGTTGGCGGCAGGATATCCTCGCCGGTGCCGGAGAACTGGTCGTTGACGCCGTCGATGTCGACGCTGCCGTCGCCGTTGACGACATAGCCGAGGGCGGGCAGGATGAGGGCCTCGACATGGCCGTCGCAGAAGGCGACGTTGGCGTGGCGGCTGTGCCGCGGATCCGGGGCGGAACGGTGCGCCGGGGCACGGTTCTCGTCATCGCAGAAGTCGCTGACCCCGGCCAGGTGCGGGGGGTCAAGCGCCCAGGCATGGTTGCCGACCTTGTTGAGGTCCTTGCCGCCCGTGCGCAAGGCCTCGTCGTAGGGCAGCCGGGCCGCCGCCGCCTTGCCCGCCGCCGTCCCCATGCTGTCCGCGAACATCACGGTCCCCGCCAGCCGTCGCACCACATGGACCTTCACCGGCCAGTTGATGTGCCCACCCGAGGCCCGGTTGCGGGAGTTCCCGAGGAACTGGAAGTTATAGCCATAGGCATAGTTGCGCCCGTTGTCCATCTCTGGCGCCCCGGGACAGAGATAGGCCGGATTGTCCACCCGCTGGGTGTTGTCCGCCGCCTTGCCCGGAATCGGCGGATTGAACGGGTAGTTCCCCAAGGACGCCCCCATCTGGGCATACCAGCGCGGTCGCTGCTTGTGGCCGTTGCCCACGAAATAGTCGTCGGTCGTGCCCGCCACCTTCGGCATCCGTCCGGCCACCATCACGCCATCGTAGTCGTCCGCGTAGATCGTGAATCCCACCGCCATCTGCTTCATGGTGTTGATGCAGGCGGTGCCCCGCGCCTTCGCCCGCGCCAAGGCAAAGGCCGGAAACAGCATCCCCGCCAGCACCCCGATGATGGCAATCACCACCAATAGCTCGACCAAGGTGAACCGGGCTGCTCCCGGCTTCGTCGCTCCCTCTCCGGCATCACGCATCGCCATCCTCTCCTTCCACATCGCTTGCCACGCCTGCTCCCGCCGTTGCCCAGACCCACCAGGCCCCCATCGCGACCGGCTTTTCTCGCTTACCAAGCAGGACCATAAAGCGTAAATTCACTAAATCAAGTAATTCCATTATTATTGTTTCCGGGCTTTTTTTTTCTGCCGACCACTTGACTCCCCGCCTGGGGGCGCTATTCATACTAGGGGAGAATAGGGAAAGATAGGGTGGATTTGGGGAAAACCGGCAGGATCAGGGCGGAACATGGCGGACATTTTTTATGCCGGGGAGTTCGAGCACGCGATCGACGCGCAGCGGCGGATCGCGATTCCGCGGCCGTGGCGCGACGACGCCGACGGGGGCCGCTTCTGCCTGCTGCCAGGCCGTCACCACACCCTGCAGCTGGTGCCTTACGCCCACTTCCACGAGCAGTTGCTGGAGAAGGCGCGGAAGGTGTCGTTTGCGGATGCGGATGCGGCGCTGGCGCTGGCGCGACTGGGCTCGCTGGCGCAGGAGTGCCGCTGCGACAAGCAGGGGCGCATTCCCCTGCCCCAACGGCTGATGGAGTATGCCAGCCTGCGCGACAACGCCATCCTGGTGGGGGCGCTGACGACGGTGCAGGTCTGGTCGCCGGAGGCCTGGCGCAAGATGCAGACCTCGGACGAGCAGGTGCTCGATGTGATCCAGAAGATCGGCGAACGGCCGGACGACCTGATGGCCATCCTGAAAGGAGCCCATTGATGGCGGACGCGCCCGACGACCCGGTGGCCGCGGGGTCGCGGGAGCACATCCCGGTGCTGACGGCGGAGGTGGTCGACCTGCTGCTGGGCGGACGCCGGGGGCCATGCCGGATGATCGACGGCACGGTCGGCAACGGTGGCCACAGTTCCTTGATTTTGGAGACGAATACGGCGGCGGAAGTCCTCGGCATCGACCGGGACGGAGACGCCCTCGCGCGCGCCAGCAAGAGGTTGGCTTTCGCCGGATGCCGTGTCCGACTCGCCCACGACAGGTACAGCCGTCTGGCCGCGCTCGCCACGGAGCAAGGGTGGCGCTCGGTGGATGCGGTGCTGCTGGACCTGGGGGTGTCCTCGCCGCAGATCGACGATCCGCGGCGCGGGTTTTCCCATCGCCTGGACGGGCCGTTGGACATGCGCATGGACCGGCAGGCGGGGACGACCGCCAGCCGTATTCTTAATCATTCCACGGAGGACGAGTTGACCGGCATCTTCCAGCGTTACGGCGAAATCCGCGAGGCGCGGCGCCTCGCCCGCGCCATCGTGCGGCAGCGCCAGGAGCGCCCGTTCCAGCGGACGGGCGAGCTGGCCGAACTGTGCGCCGCGGTGGCAGGGCGGGCCACGGCGCGCCGCAGCCTGCCGCCGGCGACGCTCTGCTTCCAGGCGCTGCGCATCGCCGTGAACGAGGAGCTGGCCGAACTGGAGCAGGGCCTGGCGGCGGCGATCGACATCCTCGCCCCGGGCGGGCGCCTGGCCGTGATCAGCTTCCACTCGCTGGAGGACCGCATCGTCAAGCGCCGCTTCCGCCACGAGTCGGCTGCCTGCATCTGCCCGCCCGGACTGCCCGTGTGCATCTGCGGGCATCGCCCCCGGCTGCGCGAGGTCACCCGCCATCCGGTCGTCGCCGGCGACGCCGAGCGGGCGGCCAACCCGCGCGCCGCCTGCGCCAAGCTGCGCGTCGCGGAACGGCTGCCCGCGGACGCCGACCTTGCTCCATCCCCTGCCCGCATCGCCGCACCCCAACCCCGGAGATAGCCTGCCATGAATGTCCGCCTCTATGCCCCCAGCGACAGCGGCGGCGGCCGCAAGCGCCGTCCCAAGCGCAAGCCGGACACCGCGGCCCGCTGGGCGCTGGTCCGCGTCCTCCTGCCTTTTGTTGTCCCCCTGGCCGGGCTGTTCGCGATCTTCGCGACCCGGGTCATGCTCAAGAGCGAGACCGAGACGCTGCATCGCCGCGCCACCCATGTCCAGGAGAAGCTGCACGACTGCGACCGCGAGATCCGCCACCTGACCGGACGGCTGGAGCACCTTTCCCGGCGGCAGTTCATCAGCCAGCAGGTGATCCGCTTCGACCTGCCCCTGCGCAATCCGCACCCCGGCCAGATCCGCGACCTCGTGCCGGGAGGCCAGGGCGAGACCGCCCACCTGCCCGCCCAACCCACCCGCAAGCTGATCATCTCCCGGCGCTGACGCCCGGGGGGAGGAGACCCGTCCCATGAGCAGACTCGGCATCGTCGCCCGCATGACCTTGGCCGCCGGTCTCCTGCTGGCCTGCTTCCTGGCGCTTGGCCTGCGCTTCCACCACCTGCAGGTCGGCCGCCACGAGGAACTCTACGAGAAGGCCCGCGCCAAGTACACCGCCGTGGCTCATCGCCGCGGCGAACGCGGCCTGATCTACGACATCAACGGCAACCTCCTGGTCGGCAACACCCCGTGCTCCGACATCGTCGCCGACCCTCAGCTGACCGGCAACGACGAGCGCTGTCGCGAACTGGCGGCCTACCTGGCGCGCCGCCTCGGCATGGCCCCCGGCGACCTCTTCCGCCGCCTCGCCACCCGCACCCGCGCCGACGGCCGCAAGCTCCGCTATGTCGTCATCCGCCGCGGCGTCGACCTCGAACTGGCGGAGCAAATCCAGGCCGAGGTCCGCGAACGGCGCTTCAAGGGCGTCTTCTTCGAGGAGACCTCCAAGCGCTACTACCCCAAGAACGAGATGCTCGCCCAGGTCCTCGGCTTCATCAACCTCGACGGCGACGAGGAGATCCCCGTCACCGGCATCGAAAAGGCGGTCCACTCCCGGCTCAGCGCCCGCAACCCCGCCACCAACCACTACGAGCGCGACCGGCGCGGCATGCCCCTGTCCTATGGCAAGGCCGATACGGACGAGCCGCGCGACGGCTTCAACGTCTACTTGACGATCAACGAGCAGCTCCAAGACCTGGTCGAGGCCGAGCTCGACGCCCTGTGCGGCAAGTATTCGCCGAAGGCCGCCTACGCCATCATGGTCGACCCCTACACGGGCAACATCCTGGCGCTCGGCCAGCGCCCGACCTTCGATCCCAACCGGCGCGGCAGCATGGACCCCGAGGCCTGGCGCCCGCGCATGCTCAGCGACATCTTCGAGCCGGGCTCGACCATGAAGCCCTTCGCCATCGCCGGCGCCCTCGACCACGGCATCGTCTCCCCGGGCACCGTCTTCGACTGCGAGAACGGCCATTGGTTCTATGCCGGCAAGACCCTGCGCGACGCCCACGGCTACGGACGCCTGAGCGTCACCCAGATCATCCAGAAATCGAGCAACATCGGCACCGCCAAGATCGCCATCGCCATGGGCAAGCCCCGCCTCTACCAGACCCTCCGCCGCTTCGGCTTCGGGGAGAAGACCGGCATCCCCCTGGTGCCCGAGTCGCGCGGCATCTTCCGCAAGCCCGACCAGTGGGACGCCCTCTCGATCAGCCGCTTCCCGATCGGCCAGGGCATCGCCAGCACCCCGCTGCAGCTCGCCCGCGCCTACTGCGCCCTGGCCAATGGCGGACGGCTCGTCAACCTGCGCCTGATCGACAGCTTCGAGGATCCCGTCACCGGCCTCAAGGTGAAGATTCCCATGCAGCCCGCCCCAAAGACCTTCCTCCGTCCGGACACCCATGCCAAGCTGCTGGAGATGCTCAAATTGGTGTGCGAGGACGGCGGCACGGCGACACGCGCGGCCATCCCCGGCTACCAGATCGCCGGCAAGACCGGCACCTCCCAGAAGGCGGGGATCGGCGGCTATTCGCACAGCGACTACTTTGCCACCTTCGTCGGCTTCGCCCCGGCGGACAATCCCGCCTTCGTCCTGCTGGTCACCGCCGACGAGCCGCAAGAGAGCCACTATGGCGGCGTGGTCGCGGCGCCCTATTTCAAGTCCATTGCCCATCAGGCCCTGAACTACCTGAACATCGCGCCGCGGCACATGGTCGCCGGCCTGGAGCCAGGCCGCCCATGACCCCGCTGCCCGCCCGTCCCCTTGCCGACTACGCCCAGGCTCTCGGCCCCCTGCTCCTGGCCGCCCGCATGCCCGTGCCCGGCGTCCTCGTCCAGGACGTCGTCAATCATTCCGCCCAGGTCGGCCCCGGCATGGTCTTCGTCGCCATCCCCGGCGCCCAGGCCGATGGCCACCGCTTCATTCCGCAGGCCGTGGCGGCCGGGGCCGTGGCAGTGGTGCACTCCCGGGAGGACATCGACCTGCCCGCCGGCCTCGCCGCGCTGCGCGTCGCGGACCCCTATGCCGCCTATGCCCGGCTCGTCGAACACCGCTTCGGGCACCCCGCCGCGGGGCTGGCGCTGCTCGGCGTCACCGGCACCAACGGCAAGACCAGCTCCGTCTACCTCCTCCATGCCATCCTGAGCGAAGCAGGACACCAGACCGGCAAGATCACCACCGTCAGCCAGGCCTGGCCCGGCCATGCCCTGCCCTCCTCCCGCACCACGCCCGAGGCCGGGGAGATCCAGAACCTCTTCCGCGAGATGCGCGAGGCCGGCTGCTCCCACGTCGTCATGGAGGTCTCCAGCCACGCCCTCGACCAGGACCGCACCGGCACCGCGACCTTCGCCGGCGCCCTCTTCACCAACCTCACTGGCGACCATCTCGACTATCACGGCGACATGGAGCGCTACTTCGCCGCCAAGCGCCTTCTCTTCGCCCGGCACCTCGCCCCGGATGCCGTCACCGCCATCCATCTCGACGATCCCTACGGAAGACGCCTGGCCGCGGAGTTCGCCTCGCCCCGCCAATACACCTTCGGCTTCGGCGCGGATTGCCGCTGCCGCATCGCAACCCTGCGCGCCACTCCCCTCGGCTCCGAAATCGAACTGGCCATCGACGGGCAGCCGCTCGCCCTCCGCTCCTCCCTCATTGGCCGTCACAATGCCCTGAACTTGGCCGGGGCCGCCGCCCTCGCCCACGGCCTCGGCATTCCCCATGCGGTCATCCAGCGCGCCCTCGCCCGCCCCATCGCCATCCCCGGACGCCTCGAGGCCTTCCACACCGCCAAGGGCATCAGCATCTTCGTCGACTATGCCCACACCGACGACGCCCTCGCCCATGGCCTGCAGACCCTGCGCGACCTCGGCGGCGGACGCGTCATCGTGGTCTTCGGCTGCGGCGGCAACCGCGACCGCAGCAAGCGCTCCCGCATGGGCGCCGTCGCCGCCCGCCTGGCCGACCGCGTCATCCTCACCAGCGACAACCCCCGCTCCGAAGACCCCCTCGCCATTCTCCGCGACATCCAAGAGGGCGTTCCCGACGACGCCTCCTGCCGGGCCGTCGCCGACCGCCGCACCGCCATCCGCACCGCCATCGCCGAAGCCCGGCCCGGCGACCTCGTGCTCGTCGCCGGCAAGGGCCATGAGGCCCACCAGGAGATCCGCGGCGAGAAGCTCCCCTTCGACGACCGCGAAGAGGTCATCGCCGCCTGCCGCCATGCCGGCCTCAAGCTCCGCCGCGCCGCCGACTGACCGAGAGGCACCGCGTATGCCGGTTTCGCCGAAACCGGCACGGCCCACGACGGCGCCCAGCGCCCCGCATGCCGCCACCCCGTGGCGCTTTCGGCGAAAGCGCCATACGCCTGCCGCCACCTCCCGCGCCACAGCCCACCCTGGAGGGTATGCCGGTTTCGCCGAAACCGGCACGGCCCACGACGGCGCCCAGCGCCCC
>CAZBDL010000159.1:0-2264 GCA_964490525.1 uncultured Victivallales bacterium
TAGGGGACGCGCACCCAGTCGGCGGTCATGCCGTCCTGACTGTCGACGACGCGCAAGGCGACGACGTTCTCGTAGGTGCGCTCGTCACCCATGACGCCGACGGTCTTGACGGGCAGGAGGACGGCGAAGGCCTGCCAGACATGGTAGTAGAGGTCAGCGCGCTTCATCTCCTCGACGACGATGGCATCGGCCTCACGGAGGACGGCGAGGGCCTCGGCGGTGACCTCACCGAGGATGCGCACGGCGAGGCCGGGGCCGGGGAAGGGCTGGCGCCAGACGATCTCCTTGGGCAGGCCGAGCTGGCGTCCGACCTCGCGCACCTCATCTTTGAACAGCTTGGCGAGGGGTTCGACAAGCTTCAGGTGCAAGGACTCGGGCAGGCCTCCGACATTGTGGTGGCTCTTGATCAGGGCGCTCGGGTTGCCGCCGATGGGGACGCTCTCGATGACGTCCGGATAGGTCGTGCCCTGGGCGAGGAAGGCGGCACCGGGGATGGTCGCGGCGGCCTCCTGGAAGACCTCGACGAAGGTACGCCCGATGGCCTTGCGCTTGGCTTCGGGCTCGGTGACGCCGGCGAGGGCGGCGAGGAAGCGGTCCTCGGCGGGGATGGTGCGCAGGTCGATGCGGAAGTGGCCGGCGAAGACGCTGCTCACCCGGGCGCCCTCGTTCTTGCGCAGGAGGCTGTCGACAAAGATGCAGGTCAACTGGGGGCCGATGGCCTTGTGGAGCAGCGCCGCGGCGACGGAGGAGTCGACGCCGCCGCTGAGGCCAAGGATGACATGGCCCTCGCCGACCTTGGCGCGGATCTCGCGGACCGCCTCCTCGATGAAGTTCTCCATGGTCCAGGTGCCGCGGCAACCGCAGATGCGCCGGCAGAAGTTATCGATCACCTCGCGTCCGCGCGGCGTGTGCACCACCTCCGGATGGAACTGGATGCCATGGAAGCGGCGGGCCGGATCCTCGACCGCGGCGAACTCGGTGTTGGCGGTGCGGGCGACGGCACGGAAGCCGGCGGGCAGGAGTGCGACTTTGTCGCCGTGGCTCATCCACACGGTCGCGCTGCCCCCGAGCCCCGTCAGCAACGCACCCTCGGCGACCATCTCCAGCTCAGCCTTGCCATATTCGCGGGCCCGCCCGCGTTCGACCCGCCCGCCCAGCGTCTGCACGGCCAGCTGGAGGCCATAGCAGATGCCGAGCACGGGGATGCCCAAGGAGAAGATCGCCGGGTCGCACTTCGGTGCCCCGTCCTGATAGACGCTGGCCGGGCCGCCGCTCAGGACGATGCCGGCGGGACGCTCCTTGGCCAGGTCGGCGGCGGTGCTGAAATGGGGGACAATGCGGCTGTAGACCTGGCACTCGCGGATGCGCCGGGCGATGAGCTGGCTGTACTGCGATCCGAAATCGAGGACGAGGATGGTCTCGGGGGCGGACATGGGGTTATCTCCGGGCTTGGCGGACACGGCAAAGCTCCTGGCAACGCGGGCACCGGGCCACCGACTCGCCCGGCTTGACCAGGAAGGCAAACAGACAATCCTCGCAGATGCACAGGCGCCCCTCGGACAAGGCCCAGTCACGGGTCTTGCGCCGCCACAGCTCGCGGCCCCAGAGGACCAGCAGCGCGGACAGCCAGGCCACCAGGTAGAGCAGGAACGCATCCTGTAGGCTAAGGGGAATCATGGCTCTTCGGCAACCTCCACAGGCGGCGGCGGCCGCCAAAAGACCGCAATGTAGCACGGCCCGGCGCGCTGTCCACAGCTGTCCTCCAAGCGGGCGGCCGTCTGGAGCAGGGACTGCACCGCCAAGGCGTCGAGCGCCTCGTCGCCGCAACCGGCATGGATGCGGATGCGCGGGAAGAACAGGGGATCGGCAAGGCGCACTTCGAGGATCGTGGGCAACCGCACGTCCGCCGCCAGGGCCTGCCCGCGTGCCGCCTCCGGATCCGCGAGGAGCTGCGGCAAGGCGACGCCATCCCGCTGCCATCGAGGGAACGACGCGGGATCGGGCGCGGGTGGAGGCGGCGCGGTTCCGGCGCGAAGGGCGGCTGGCCACTGTGCCGCGACCCGTCCCGCCAGGGGCGTGGGATCGCCCTTCAGCGGGGCGAAGCCACCGGGGTGCAGCTCCGCGGGTGCCCGGTCTGCGGCGAAGGCAAGGTTGGCGGCCTGAGGCCGGACGGGCACGGCGGCGAAGACCAGGGAGGTCGGCTTGGCAAAGTGCAACGGGTTCTGCCAGCGATACCAGTGGTGCAGCGACAGCTGGCCGGTGGC
>CAZBDL010000159.1:2364-7504 GCA_964490525.1 uncultured Victivallales bacterium
AGGTTGAGGGATCGGGCCAGGGCCATCAGCCGGGCCACCTCCCCGTAGCCGGTCCGCCGGTCCGCCCGGATGATCACCGTGTCCGCCTCCCAGTGCGCGAGGAATTCGGCCAGGCGCAGCTGCAAATCCTCCCAGTCCATCGGCCGCTCGTTGAAGTAGAAGGTGTTCTGGCGGTCGACCGTGATCACCAGCTTCTCGATGCTGCCGACCCCGCTGCCGGAGACCTCGGGCAAGTCCACCTGGATGCCGGAGACCTGCACAAAGGACGAGTAGAGCATGAAGAAGATCAGCAGCAGAAAGACCACGTCGATCATCGGCGTCAGGTCCGGACGCCCGGTGATCAGCCTCATCCTGGTGCGGCGCGCCGGTCTCATGGCCCGGCCTCTGGCTCCGTGGCGCCGGACGGGGCCCGGACGCCATGCCGGTTGCGGAAGTAGCCGACGATCTCGGCGGAGGCCTTCTCCATGTCCAGGACAATCGCCTCGACCCGCGAGACCAGGTAGTTGTAGGCGACATAGCAGGGGATGGCGACGCAGAGGCCGGCGGCGGTGGTGTAGAGGGCCATGCCGATGTCGGCGGCCAGGTCGGTGGCGTTGACGAAGGCGCCCTTGGCGCTGATCTTGGAGAAGACGCCGATCATGCCGAGGACGGTTCCGAGCAGGCCGAGCAGCGGCGCGATGTAGGCGATGGTCGCGAGGATGCCGAGGCGGGCCTCGAGCTGCGGGATCTCGCTCATCTCGGCATCCGCCACGGACTTCTCCAGGTCCGCCTCACCTTGCTCGTAGCTGAGGATCGCCGCCCGCAGGACATGGGCGGCCGGGCCCGGAGTGTCGTCGCACAGGCTCACGGCCTCGACGATGTTGTCGCGCTTGAGCACGTTGATCAGGCCGCGCACGAGGTCGCCGACGCGGATCTGCACCCGATGGAAGTGCAGGACCTTCTCGATGAAGACGAGGGTGGCGATCACGCTACAGGCCATGATCACCCACATCACCGGACCGCCCTTCTGCATCAGTTCCATGAACATGTCGCGCTACTCCTTCAGCCGGTATTGTTCCCGGATGGCTGCCATCTTCTCGCGGAAGTCGCCGACCGGCTCGATGCCAAGCCGGATCAGGCGCCGATAGATGCTGATCGCCGTCTCCGCCCCTTCGGGGGTCTCCTTGTCGAGATAGATGCGGGCCGCCGCCAAGGCCGCCTTGACATACCAGACGGGATCACGGCGGTATCCCGCCTCGGCGTCCGTCTCGTAGCTGTAGACGGCCTCGAGGTAGGTCGCGGCGGCGGAGCCGCGGTCACCCAGCTCTTCCTCGCAGCGACCGGCCTTGTAGAGGGCCTGCTCGCGGGTATCCGGCGGCAGGTCGGGGGCGGCCAGGACCTTACGGTACAGGGCAAGGGCGGCCTGGGTGTTGGCCCCGTCCGGCGTCTCCCACGCCAACGAGTAGTGGCAGTCGCCGAGGCGCCCGTTGGCGGCCGTCTCCAGAGGTGAGCCGGGCCGCCGTTCGGCGGCCTTGCGGAAGAAGGGGATCGCCTTGGTGAACTCGTTGCGGCTCATGTGGATGTTGCCGCGCAGGAACTGGCCCTCGGAGACCACCGGAGCCTCGGGGAAGCGCTCGTTGAGCTCGTCGAGATGGCGGATCGCATCGTCGGCCCGGTCCGCCGCGAAGCAGACCTCGGCCGCCTCGTAGAGGGCTTGGGCGGACTCGGCCGGACGATCCGGCAGGGCGACCATCCCGAGGAGCACGGCCTCGGCGGCGGCATGATCGCGGCGGTTGCGTAAGAAGTCCGCGAGCCAGTAGCGGACATGAACCGAGTAGGGGGAATCGGCATGGCGGGCGATCAGGGTGTCGGCATCTGCCCGTGCACCCTCAACGTCGCCAGCCGCGGCCCGGGCAAAGACCCGGCGGTACAGGGCATTGGCCACCAGGGCATGCTGGGGATAGGCGGCAATCAGGGCACCGTAGGCCTCGGCCGCGCCGGGATAGTCGCCAACCCCGAAGGAAAGCTCGCCGGCCTCGAACCAGGCACGGGGCGCATACTCATGGCCCGGGAACGCCGCCGCGAACATCGCAAAGCCCTCGCGGGCCTCGCCGGCCCGGCCGGCCAATTGCTTGACGCGGGCCAGATGAAAAAGGGCGTCGGGATAAAGGGGACTGTGGCGAAATTGCCGGATGAACTCCTCCAGCTCGGCCAGGGCGCGCGGATACTCCCGAAGCTGGATCAGTGCCTGGATCTCGCGGAAGAGGGCCTTGTCACGCCAGGCCGGGAAGTCCGCGCGCACGGCCTGGAAGGCTTCCGCGGCCTCCGCGATGCGCCCCTGCAGGAAAAGCAGCTCGGCCAGCCAGTAGAGGCCCTCGCCGCGGGCGGCTTCGTCCTCGGCGTTGACGGTCAGGAACTCGAATCTCGGCTTGGCCTCCTCGTAGCGGCGCTGGGCGACCAGCAGCGCGCCCGCATCCCGGGCCGCCGCGAGCCGCTGGCCCATCGGCGCGACCTCGGCGGACTGGACCATGGAGAAGGCCTGCAAGGCCTCGTCTATCCGCCCCAGCTCCGCCTGGAGCCGGGCCACCTGGAGGCGCACGGCAATGGCCGCCGACGCCCCCGGATAATCACGCAGGAATCGCTCGCAAAGGGCAACCGCGCCAGCCCGGTCGTCCAGCTGGACACGGCCATTGATGGCATCGACGAAGGCCTGCTGGCGATCCCCCTCGCCGACGGCGAAATGGGCGGCATCCAGCCACAGGTCGACAGCGCGGCCGGTGTCGCCATCGGCCGCCACGGCATCGGCCATCCCGCGCACCGCCAGGTGCCAGAGGTCGCTCGGGCCGCCCGCCAGGGGACGCAGCTCCCGGTACAGCGCGCAGGCTTCGCCATGGCGTCCCTCGCGGGTCAGGATGATGCACTGCAGCAGGTTGTCGTGAATCCGCTCTCGCGCCACCGTCCCGGCGTCGTCCCCAAGCATCGAACGGGCCTTGTCCAGGCTGCCCGACATCACCACCGCCAGCACGCGCTTTTCCCGCGCCTCCCCGGCCAAGGGGGTGCCGCGTGCCGCAAACTCGAGCAGGGCATAGGTCTTCTCGGCTCCGTCCCAATCCTGCCGCCGGGCATGGGCGGCACCGAGCACCGACAGCGCCTGCAGGTACACCTCGCCCGAGGCCGGCAGGTCGCGCAGCAAGGTCTCGAGCTGCACCGCCGCACCATCGGCATCCCCCGCCAGCAAGGCGACCTCAGCCCGGCGGACGGCCACCAGGCCACGCAAGCTGGCGTCGGCCGCCAGCTCGTCGGCAAAGGCCTGCTCGAGAAAAGCCAGCTCCGCCGCCGCCGAACCGGCATTGCCGGCGCGGATCTCGGCCGAGGCCAGGAGCAGACACGCCTCCCGCAAGGCCTCGCGGTCCTCTCCCGACGCCTGCTTGAACTGCCGATAGAAGCGCACCGCCAGGGCATGCATGCCATCGGCCGCCGCCTTGTCGCCGAGCTGACGAAAGCGTCCCCCCGCCGCATCCTGGGCGAGCGCCGCCAGCCCGGGCCACAGCAAGGCGCCAAGCAACAGGCCCCACACCAGGGGCCGGCGACGGCACGCTGGCCTGAGGGCGAACCGGGCCAAGGATTCGATGCGCATGGACATGGGGTGGACGCGGGGTGGGAGGGGGGGTAGACGGAAGGCCCATAAGATAACCCCAAAACGCCGCCGTGCCCAATGCCTTGCGGAGGCCTATTGGCCTTCTGCCGCGGCGATCCCGCCACGCCGCATGCGCAGGCGCAGTCGGCGGATGTGGTCGAGGTCGGCCCGGCCAAGGTCCTGCATGACCTTGACCACGGGATTCTCGCTGGCGGTCTTCAGGAGCACCTGGTAATGCAGCTCGGAGGCCGACTGCTCGCAGGCCAGGGCGAAGCGGAAGGCGCTGGCGGCATTCGGCGGTGCCACGCGGTAGGCCTCGACCTGATCCCGGATCGCCTGCAGGTTGTCGGCCATCTCTCCCGCATCCGGGAACAGGGCTTCCGCAGGCATCATGCCCAACCCCTGCAGCGAACGCAATCCTTCCAGCATCGCGGCATGACGCCGCTCCTCGCCGGACAACCGCCGCCAAAAGACGGCATCCTCGACGAACAGCACCGAAAAGCGCCGGTACAGCTCGGCCAGCGCCGTCTCCAGATCCACGGCCAGCTGCAACCGATCCAAGCTTGATTTAGCGCCGGACAAGGCGTGGTCCATGGCCGCCTCCTCTGCATGTCTTGCTGGCATCGCCACGACGTGGCCCGGCTCCGGCCGACGGGTCCATCAGGCGGACTTGCGCTGGCGGGGACGCCGAACGGGTTTGTCGGGGGACAGGGCGAGGTCGGCGTCGACAGGCTCCTCCTCCGGGGACGCCTCCTTCAGGATCAACTCAGGCTGACCGCCGACGACCGTCTCCGCCGTGATGCGGCATTCGCGGACATTGCAACGGGACGGCAGCTCGTACATCAGGTCAAGCATCAGCTCCTCGAGCAGCGAGCGCAGGCCGCGGGCGCCGGTACCCTTGACCACCGCCTTGTCGGCGAGCGACTCCAGGGCGGCCGTGTCGAAGGCCAGGCGAACCCCCTCCATGGCCAGCAGCTTCTCGTACTGGCGGACGAGGGCGTTGCGCGGCTCGGTGAGGATGCGCATCAAATCGTCCTTGCTCAGCCGGGTCAGCGAGGAGAAGACAGGCAGGCGGCCGACGAACTCGGGGATTAGGCCGAACTTGAGCAGGTCCTCGGGCTCGACCGCGCGGTAGACGTCCTTCTCCAGCATCTCCGGGGTCGGGCGTGCGGCCTCGCCCCTTTCGCCGGGGGCGTGCTGGCGGAAGCCAAGGATCTGCTTGCCGATGCGCCGCCCGATGATCTTGTCGAGGCCGACGAAGGCACCGCCGCAGATGAAGAGGATGTTGCTGGTGTCGACCTGCAGGTACTCCTGCTGGGGATGCTTGCGGCCGCCCTTCGGGGGAACGTTAGCGACGGTGCCCTCGAGGATCTTGAGCAGGCCCTGCTGCACGCCCTCGCCGGAAACGTCGCGGGTGATCGAGACGTTCTCGGTCTTGCGCGAGATTTTGTCGATCTCGTCCACGTAGATGATGCCGATCTGGGCGCGCTGGACATCGTAGTCGGCGGCCTGGACGAGGCGGAG